>CAISIP010000169.1 GCA_903885415.1 uncultured beta proteobacterium | reverse complement strand
GGATCATGAACGGCCGCTACGACATCGAGGTGGCCGGCGTTCGAGTTGGCGCCGATGCATCGCTGTTTGCGCCGTACGACCCGACCGGCTTGCGCGTCAAGGACGCCGGCGCGGCATAGTCTCAGGCTGCTGCGTTCGGCCGTCCGATGGCCTCGGCGACGACCACCGCTTCCAGTAGCCCAGCGTCGCCGCGCGCGTTGGGCAACATCTGCTTGCGCACGCTGAGCTTGACCTGCGGGTCGGCTGCGCCCATCGCGCGCACAGCGTCGAGTGCGCTTTGGCGCGCGAGATCCGACGCCGCCGCGATGGCCGCTGCGGCATCGCTGAACTGGCGCGTTCCGACCGTCGAGTGCATTAGAAACAGGCCGCTGCCGTCGCCGTCCACCCGAACGGTCACCGCCTTCGCCACGACGCCGGTGGCGGCTCCGACGGCGTTGGCGACCTCGAAGTGCTCGGGAAATACCACGTCGCAGCCAAGCCGACGGCCCACCTCGGCGTAGTAGACCCGCACCGGTCCGCCGACCGCGACGACCGCTATAGCAGGCGCAATCCGCACTTGCGCCAGCCCGATGGCGCCAGCGCCAGAGCAGACCGCGTCGACCAGCCGCGATTCGCGCAGCGGCTCGCCAAAGGCGGTTTCCAGCACGGCGCGCGCGCTCAGCCTGACGGTCTCGCTCCAGACCTCGCGGGCGAAGGCTTCGGTGCGCTCGGGCGTCGGGAACTGCATCTCGCGCAGCCTGCAGGCCAGCTGCGTCGCCATGCGTGCTGCCTCACCCGACCAGTTGTTCTGCAGGCCCAGTACATGCGCCGCGTCCGATGGAGTGAGGCCGCCGAGTTGCAGCAGGCCCTTGCGCTTGAGCGACGCGATGGTGCGCTGCGCGGCCAGAGAAGGCGCGAGGCGGCGCAGCGGTTGCGGACGCTCGCTCACCTTTGCGAGCAATTCGCGCTCGCGGTCGCTGAGCTCGCTCTGTGCCAGGCCGGCGCGGGAACCGAAGGGCAACAATACAAAGCGTCCGTGCAAGGACGAGCCGCCGTCGATGTCGGCCAGATCGGCCTCCAGCAGCGCCAGCAGTTCGGGGTGGCGCGCGCCGAGCAGCGCCACTGGCACGATCCGTTGCGGCCCGATGCCGATGCGTCCGCCGGCGAGCAGTGCAACTTCGCTATCGCCGCCCAGGCCGATGGTGCGCACGTCGATGGCCCGCACCATGGTGCGCCAGCCGCCGAGCTCGGCGCCGTTCTCGCTGACCTTCGGCCGGCCGTCGATCAGCACACCCAGGTCGGTCGTCGTTCCACCCATATCCGACAGGATGAAGCTGTCGAGCCCCGACAGCCACTGCGCGCCGACCAGGCTCGCTGCGGGCCCGGACAGGACGGTTTCGATCGGCCGGGTAGCGACGCTCTCGGCCAGCGCCAGCGTTCCATCACCCTTGACAATCATCAGCGGACAATCGATGTGCAGCTGCGCCATCGCCCGGTTCACCGCCTCGATCAGCGTCGAGACGCGCGAGATCAGGCGCGCGTTGAGCGCCGCCGTCAGTGCGCGGCGTGGCGCATCGAGCGCGCTGGACAACTCGCAGGACAGGGTGACCGGCTTGCCGGTGCGCGCGACGATCAGCGCGCGCGCCGCGTGCTCATGCGCCGCATTGCGAACCGCGAAGGTGGACGCGACCGCAAATGCGTCCACCTTGGGCGCCATGCGCTGCAGCGCCGACTCCAGCGCCACCTGATCGAGTTCCACCAGCGCGTCGCCGTTGTGGTCGTGGCCGCCGGCGATCACTTCCACCGGCATGCCGGCAAAGGCGTTGGCGATTCCGGTGCGCGCCACCATCGCCGCGTCAAAACCGATCAGCAGCACCCCCACCGCGCTGCCGTGGCCCTCGACCACCGCGTTGGTCGCCAGCGTTGTCGACACCGACACCAGCCGGATATCCTGCGCGCGCCAACCGGCCCCAAGCTGCGCGAGCGCTCGCGTGATGGCCTCGCTGACGCCTATTGCCAGGTCGCCCTTGGTGGTGATGGCCTTTGCACGCGCCACCACCCGGTGGCCCTGCGTTTCGATGATGGCCGCGTCGGTATAGGTGCCGCCGGTATCCACGCCGACAAGGTAGGTGGGTGCGGGCGCTATCGGGTTGGGCGTTGGCATGGGCGCCAAGGATACTGTAGGCGCCGCGCCCATGGCCGACGCGCTAGCTCCCCCGGTAGGAATGCACCCTGCGGGCCCAGGACTGCACAATCGGCTTCCAGGTTGCATGCAGTTGCGCTTGCGCGCTGCCTACTTCTACCTTCACTTCTTCCATCCCGCGCCCGCTTTCTTCCACCACCTCGATGGCGCCATCCACCCAGTCGGAAAATAGGGCCCGGTCGACCTCTGGGTGGAACTGCACGCCGTAGGCGTTTTGACCGACACGAAAGGCCTGCACCGGGCAATTGGCATTGCCGGCCAATACCGTTGCGTGTTCTGGCAGCGCAGCGATGTAGTCCTGATGCCATTGGCCGGCCACGACCTTGGTGCGCGCAAGCGGCCCAAACAGCGGGTCACCGGCGGCCGCACCATGGACGTCAAAGGCGTAAACGCCCAACTCCGACACCGGAGCCCGGGTGACCACCCCGCCGATGGCCGTCGCCAGCATTTGCCCGCCCAGACAGATTCCCAATACAGGCATATCGTTTTCGACGCAGTGCGCCATCAAAGCGCGCTCGTCGCCCAGCCAAGGGTGGACGGCGTCGTCGTTAGCCCCCATGGATCCCCCCATGACCAGCAGACCCGCGATGTGGGGTGGAGCCGCCGCCGGTATCTTGTCGCCGCGAAAAGGATACAACACCTTCAGGGCCACGCCCGACGCGTTCAGCCACTGGCCGACCCAACTCGGTGGTCCGTCGTCTTCGTGTTGGATGACCAGGATCGTTGATGCCATTTAAACGCCAGAAAAAAGCTTCGCAACGAGGCGATGCGACGGACTATCTATGCCGCCAGCCCTTCGCTGCGCACCGACAGCAGGTCGAAAACAGCGCGGTTGCACGGGGTTGCAATGCCCAGGCGCAGGCCCCGTTGCACCACGTCGCCGCTGAGCCAGTTGACTTCGAGCCGGCCGCCGCGCTCCAGATCATGGTGCATCGACGAGGTCATGGTTTCCGGTAACTGGTCACAAAATGCCATTCGGTCAGCAGCGAAATCGGCCGGCAGGTCGACGCCCTCGGCGCGCGCAACCTGCACCACTTCGTTCATCAGGTCGTGCAGAAAAGTGCGTGCGCGCGGGTTCGCGCGGATCGCGCCAATCGGCAGCCGTGCTGTCGCGGTGGTGGCCGAGAGGCCGACCAGAAAGACAAATTTCTCCCACTGCACACGGCGGATTTGCGGGCTCAGTGCATGGTCGATTCCGGCCGCGGCGCAGGCGTCGCGCAGCCGGGTGACGCGCGCCGAACTCGAGCCGTCGAATTCGCCGAACACGAGTTTTTGCATTTGTCCGGTATGGCGAATGACGCCGGGCGCAGCGATGCTGGCGCCGATGTAACAGACGCCGCCGATGACGCTACCTGCGCCCAGCACACCGCGCACGATGTCGTCCTTCACCACCCCATTCTGGAACGAGACCACTGCCGTTTCGGCGCCGATCAGCGGGCGGATGGCGGCGGCGGCGCTTTCGGTGTCCCACAGCTTGACGCCCAGCAGCACCAGGTCTGCGCCACCAGCGATGTCCACCGGACGATCGGTGACCTGGACCTTGGGCAGGTGCAGGTTGCCCAGCGGGCTCTCGATGCGCAGCCCGTTGTCGCGTAGCGCCGCCAGCTGCGCGCCACGCGCGACGAAGCTGACGTCGCAGCCGGCCTGCGCCAGCCGGGCGCCGAAATAGCCGCCTACGCCGCCGCTGCCCATAATGGTGATACGCACTGAAATCTCCCTTCGGATGGGTGAATGCGGCCATCGATCGACAGCCTCCGGCGGATCGTAGCAGCACCGCGTGTGCGGTGGCCCGAAGGCAGAGCAGGCGCCAGCGGCCCTTTGTTACAGTGGTTGGAAACCAGAGCCGGAGCGCCCATGAAAACCATCAAGTCCTTCCCGCGCAAGGTTCGCGAGATTGCCAACACGTTCATCGCGCTGGCCGATGGAACGCGGCTGGCAGCTCGGATCTGGATGCCTGCGGACGCGGCGAAAAATCCGGTGCCGGTCATCCTGGAGTACCTGCCGTACCGCAAGCGCGACGGCACGCATGTGCGCGACGCGCTGACGCACCCCTATTTCGCAGGACACGGCTATGCCTGCGTACGCGTCGACATGCGCGGCAGTGGCGACTCCGACGGGCTGATGCACGACGAATATACGCAGCAGGAACTTGACGACGCGGTCGAGGTGATCGCTTGGCTGGTGTGCCAGCCCTGGAGTACCGGGCGGGTCGGCATGATGGGTATTTCCTGGGGCGGCTTCAACGCCTTGCAGGTGGCGGCGCTGCGCCCGGCAGGCCTGCAGGCCATCGTCACGCTGTGCTCCACCGACGACCGTTACACCGACGACATCCATTACAAGGGCGGCTGCCTGCTGAACGAGAACCTTGGCTGGTCGGCGACCATGTTCGCCTATTCCTCGCGCCCGCCCGACCCGGCGCTGGTGGGCGAGCGCTGGCGTGCGATGTGGCTGGAGCGGCTGCAGGCCGAGCCGCTGCTGGCCATCGCCTGGCTGGAACACCCGCACCGCGACGCCTACTGGAAGCACGGCTCGGTGTGTGAAGACATCGGCGCCATCGACGCAGCGGTGCTGGCCGTTGGCGGCTGGAACGACGCCTACACCAATGCCGTGCCGCGCCTGGTGGGCACGGTGCAGGCGCCAGTGAAAGGCATCATTGGCCCGTGGGCGCACAAGTACCCGCACTTCGCGGTTCCCGAGCCGCGCATTGGCTTTCTGCAGGAGGCACTGCGCTGGTGGGACCGCTGGCTCAAGGACGCGGCCACCGGCGTCGAAAAGGATCCGGCGTTTCGCACCTACATCATGGACCTCGGGCGCCCGGGCGCCTGGGTCTCGCATATACCGGGGCGCTGGGTCAGCGACCAGACCTGGCCGGCCGATCAGCACGATTGGCAACGGCTGTATCTGAACCGGGACGGATTGGACAAGACCCGGGGCGTCTTGGCCAGGCGCGCCATCAGTTCGGCGCAGACCGTGGGGGCCGATAGCGGCGAGTACTGCATCATCTGGATGGGAGCGGAGTTCCCGGGTGACCAGCGCCGCGACGATGCGCTGTCGCTGAGCTTCGACAGTGCGGCGCTGACCAAGGACACGGACCTGGTCGGCGCAGCCGTCGTGCAGCTGACTTTCAGCGCCGACAGACCGGTGGCGCATGTCGCAGTGCGGCTCAATGCGGTATGGCCCGATGGCGCGGCCTCGCGCCTGAGCTATGCCGTGCTGAACCTGTGCCATCGCGACGGCCACGAGCACCCGCAGCCCCTAGAGCCCGGCCGGGTTTACACGGTACGCATCCAGCTCGATGATGTGGCCGTCCGGATTCCGAAGGGCCACCAGCTGCGGGTTTCGTTGTCGACCAGCTACTGGCCGCTGATCTGGCCCGCACCCGAACCGGTGACCCTGACGGTTCATCAGGGCGCAAGCTTCGTCGAGCTGCCGGTGCGCCGGTCGCGACGCTCCGAGGTGGCGCCGGCATTTGCGCCGGCCGAGGCCGCAGCGCCGGTCAAGCTGATCGAGGTCGACAAGGCTTTTAACCTGCGCGAGCTGACCATCGACCAGCGCACCGGCGAGCATCGGCTGCGCATCGTCGACGACTTCGGTAGGAGCACGATCGCCGAGCACGGCATGAGCACCTGGTCCTGCGGGCGCGAGAGCTACAGCATCCTGCCCGGCGATCCGCTGTCGGCGCGGCAGGAATGCCATTGGAGCGAGGAGCGCTCACGCGGCGACTGGAAGCTGCGCACCGAAACCTATTCTGCAATGACGGCGACCAAGACCCACTGGCATGTGACGGGCAGGCTCGAAGCCTACGAGGGCGAGCGCAAGATACTCACGCGGGAGTGGGACCAGCGGATCAAGCGGCGGCTGGTGTAGCGGCCATCGCAGGTCAGCCGACCGAAGTCCGGGCCCGCCGGCCCGATAGCGTGGGCATCGCGATCGCCAGCAGCACCAGCGTGCCACCGAGGTAGACGCCAGAGGCCGGCCGCTCACCGTGCACCACCCAGACCCACAGCGGGTTCAGGAAGGCGTCGGCCATGGTGATCAGCACCATTTGAACCGCGGGAACATGCGCTGCGCCGCGCATGTACAGCACGATGGGCAGCGCGAGCTGCAGTACGCCCATCAGCAGCAGCATCGCGATGGTGGATCGGGGCACCGGTGCGAGCCCGACCGTGGCGACGACGACGGCGAAGACCGATAGGCCACCGACGATCATCGCCGGCTCCATTCCCATGTCGCGATAGCGGCGCAGCGCCACACTTTGTCCGGCAAAGCACAGCGCGACCGCCAGCGCAACCAGGGTTCCGGCCAGTCCGCTGGTCGAGGCGCTGCTCTCGCTTTGCGCGATCAGCACCACACCGGCGAGCGCAACGCCCGTCGCAAGGTAAAACACGGCCGGGGTCCGCTCGCCCAGCCAGAGCCTGGCCATCAGCGCCGCGAACAGACCCGAGGTCGCGCCCAGACACGACACCGCTGCGACGCTGGCCATTCCCATCGCCAGGATGTACAACGACGAACCGACGGCGAAAAAGCCTGCAGATATCAGCACCGCCGCCGGACGGGTCTGGCGCAGCAGCGCCGCGCTGCCGCGGCCGTAGTGCAGCAAGGTCCAGCCCAGCAGCACCAGCCCCATTCCCAGCCCGCGCCAGGCGTTAAAGGTCCAGGGATCGACCTCGGGCATCGCCCGCGTGAAGGCGCCGCTCAGGCTCCAGAAAAAGGTGGCGCCCGCTACGAGCAACAGTCCCCGGCTATGCGCGCGCACGGTCAGGCCGCTTCATGCGGTGGAAGATCCGGAGCGCCGCCCGCGGCCACGCTGCAGATTCGCGCCCGGAGCTGCCCCGCCGAGGCGGCTTTGTTCGCCGCCCCACTGCGCGCGCGCGCCGGCAGAGACCTCGCCCAGCGCGCCGACGATCTCCTCGAGCTGCGGTCCTGGCGCCGGGCGGTGCGCCTCGAGCGCGTCGCGCATGGCGCGCAGGTGGCGTGGCGTCGTGCCGCAGCAGCCGCCGACGATGCGCGCACCGGCGTCGAGCGCCATGCGCGCGTAAATCGCCATCAGCTCGGGCGTTCCGTTGTAGACGATGGCACCGTCCACATACTGCGGAATTCCGCAGTTACCTTTGGCGACCAGAACGGTTTGCGGGCCGGTCGCCGCCGCCAGGTTGTGGATGCACGCTACCACCTCGGAGGCGCCGACGCCGCAGTTGGTTCCGCAGGCCGCCAGCCGCGGAACCAGCGTCTTCTCGAGCGCGGCGAAGTCGCTGGGCGAGACGCCCATCATGGTGCGGCCGTTGGTGTCAAAGCTCAGCGTGCAGACGATCGGCAGCCCGGTGGTGGCGGCGCCGGCCACCGCCGCCCGCACCTCCTCGACCGAAGACATGGTCTCAATCCACAGCACATCGACGCCGCCCTGCGCAAGGGCCTGCGCCTGTTCGGCAAAGGCGTCGCGTGCCTGCACGAAGCCCAGGGTGCCGATCGGCTCCATGATCTCGCCGGTGGGACCCATGCTGCCCGCCACCGCGATGACCCGCCCACTCGCATCGGCCACTTCGCGGGCGATGCGTGCAGCCGCCAGGTTGAGTTCCAGCACCCGGTCCTGCGCCTGGTGCAGCTTGAGACGGTAGCGGGTTGCGCCAAAGCTGTTGGTCAGCATGATGTCGGCGCCCGCATCGGCAAAGCCGCGGAGCAGCCGCGCGACGCGCTGCGGATGCGCGATGTTCCACAGCTCGGGCGCGTCGCCGGACATCAGCCCCATATCGAACAAGTTACTGCCGGTGGCGCCGTCGGCCAGCAGCCAGGCACGGCTTGCGAGCAGCCGGTTGAAGACATTGAGACTGGCGCTGTTCTGGGTGGGGGTGTGCATGGTGGGCAAGGATGGGGGCTGCATCCGCGGCACTTGGCCGCGTGCGCTTCAGGCGATCTGTTCCGGCGTGACGACGATCCAGTTGTCGCCGGCCGTCACTGGGGCGCCGTGCGCCGATTGTGCCGCAGCGTGCTGCTGCTGCAATTGCAGCATATGGGCATGCGCATCGGGCTTGCGCGCTACGAACAGGCGCAGCGCGCCCTGCGCGATGTCGGGCGCGCGAAACAGCATCGGCCCGTCGCTCAGCGGCGTGTCGCCCGCCACCAGAATCGGCCGCTTCCAGGCGTCGATATAGGTGTGGATCGCCGCCTGCTTGCCCTCGAACCAGGGCATCGGCGCCCACAGCGTGTGCGTCAGCTCATGGTCCAGCAGCTCGGCAGGCGCGTAACGCCCCTCGGCGATCCGCTTGCGCGCAGTCGTCAGCGCGCCCGACGCACGGTCCTTGAGCAGTAGCGAGACGCCGATTACATTGTGCGGCTTGACGTGGTAGCCGTACTGCGGGTCGCACAGCAGCATGCGCACCAGTTCCTCGCTGGCAGCGCTGACCACGAAGACCTCGATCCCGTTGGCCATCAGCGCCGCATACAGCTCCTGCTGGCCGCGCTGCAGGCGCGGCGCATGGACCTCCATTTCCTCGAGCCGCTCGCCTGCAAAGCAGTGCGCCGGCACCGGCTTGCCCCAGGCCAGAAGGTCGTCGAGCTGGCGCTTCAATTCGCGCAGCGTGAAGCCGGCAAATATCTGCGACGCCCAGGGGTAGCCGATCTGGTCGTCGATCTCGCCGAGCCGAAAGTAGTAGCTGTGCAGGCTTTCGCGCCGCCCGCCGACATCTTTGAACGCGATCAGCTTCAAGGCCGGGTGCATGGTGTCGCGCGTGAGCAGGCCGCGCATCTCCATGAACGGCAGCAGCGAGCCGACCAGATCGTGGTGGTAGCTGGTGTTGTCGGCGTCGAATACCGCATAGGCGCCGCGGTGCGCGTTGGCGGCGATCAGCGCGCCGAGACGGGCCGCGGCCTGTTCTGGCCAGTGGCGCAGCAGCGGCACGCCGACGGGTTGCGATGGGTCGCTGTGCATGGGTGGGCTCAACGCTGCCGCGTCGCGTAGTGGGGGTGGACAAAGGCCGGCGCCTGCGACGGCGCCAGCGCGGCAGCGCCGCGGATCGTGTCGGCGAGCTTCTCGGCCATCATGATGGTGGGCGCGTTCAGGTTGCCGCTGACGATGGTCGGCATGATCGACGCGTCGACCACGCGCAGCCCCTGAACGCCGTGCACGCGGGCGGCGCCGTCCACCACGGCCAGCGCGTCCTCGCCCATACGGCAGCTGCAGGAGGGATGGTAGGCGGTCTCGGCGTTGGCGCGGATATGCGCGTCGATCTGCGCGTCGGTATGCACCTGCGGCCCGGGCGATAGCTCGGCACCGCGAAAACGATCGAAGGCGGGCTGCTGGAAAATCTCGCGCGTGAGCCGCACTGCAGCGCGCATCTCCCTGCGGTCCTGTTCGGTGCCCATGTAGTTGAAGACGATCGCGGGCGCGTCGGTGGCGCTGGCGCTGCGCAGCCGCACATGGCCGCGGCTGGTCGGGCGCATCGGCCCCACATGCGCTTGGAAACCGTGGCCGCTCGCCGGGGACTTGCCGTCGTAGCGCACCGCCATCGGCAGAAAGTGGTACTGCAGGTCCGGGTGCTGCACGCCGGCCTCGCTGCGGATGAAGCCGCCAGATTCGAAATGGTTGGTCGCGCCCAGGCCAGTTCCGAACAGCAGCCACCGCAGCCCGATTCCGAGTTGGACCAGCGGGTTGCGCGCCGCGTACAGCGTGATCGGCTCCTTGCACGCGAACTGCACATAGGTCTCCAGATGGTCTTGCAGGTTTTCGCCAACGCCAGGCAACGCGGCGACAGGAGCAATGCCCAGACGCTGCAGCGCCGCCGGGTCGCCGATGCCCGAGAGCTGCAGCAGGTGGGGTGAATTGATCGCGCCCGCGCTCAGGATGACCTCGCGGGTGGCCCGCAGTGGGCGCAGACGGCCCCGTTGCAACACCTCGACACCGGACGCACGTGGCGCACCGGCGGGTCCATCGAACAGGATGCGTGTGCTGAGTGCATCGGTCTGCAGCATCAGATTGGCGCGGCCCAGCGCCGGGCGCAGATAAGCCATCGCGGTGCTCCAGCGCCGGCCCCGGTGGACCGTCATGTCCATGGCGCCGAAGCCCTCCTGACGGTAGCCGTTCATGTCGTCGGTGCGCGCGTAGCCTGCCTGTACGCCGGCCTCGATGAAAGCGCGGTACAGCGGGTTCTTGCAGCCGCCGGTGCTTACCTGCAGCGGGCCGCTGTCGCCGCGGTAGTCGTCTGCGCCCTTGGCACGGGTCTCGGCCTTGCGGAAATAGGGCAGACAGTGCGCGTAGGACCAGTCCTGCAGACCTGGCTTGCGGGCCCAGGCGTCGTAATCGAGCGCGTGGCCGCGGATGTAGACCATGCCGTTGATGGACGACGAGCCCCCGATCACCTTGCCGCGTGGGCAGTGGATGCGCCGGCCGTCCATGAACGCTTCGGGCTCGGATTCGTAGAGCCAGGCGCTGCGCGGGTTGGCCATCGGGTAGGCGAAACCCGATGGCATGTGGATGAACAGGTTGCGGTCCATGCCACCGGCCTCGAGCAACAGCACCCGCACCTGTGGGTCTTGGCTCAGGCGGTTGGCCAGCACGCAGCCGGCCGAGCCGGCGCCCACAATGATGTAGTCGTATTCGCTGGGGGCTGACATGGCCATCGCTAGCGGTAGCTGCAGGCGACCTCGCCGAGCTCGACATAGACCGTCTTGAGCTGGGTGTAATGCTCCAGCGCCGCCATGCTGTTCTCGTGGCCGATGCCGGATTCGCCCGCGCCGCCAAAGGGCATCTCGATCGGCGTCACGTTGTAGTTGTTGATCCAGCAAAGCCCCGCCTTGAGCCGCGCGGCGACGCGGTGCGCACGCGCGAGGTCGCGCGTGAAGACGCCGGCGGCCAGTCCGAAGCGGCTGTCGTTGGCGCGCCGTACCGCCTCTTCTTCGCCGTCAAACACCAGCATCGCGAGCACCGGGCCGAAGATTTCCTCGCGAACGATGCGCATGCTATCGCTGCAGCCGGTGAAGATCGTCGGCGCGACGAAGTGTCCGCCGGGCATGCCCGCCACCTCCACGCGCCTGCCGCCGAGCGCCAGCGTCGCGCCTTCGGTGACGCCGCTGTCGATGTAGGCCATCACCTTGTCGGCGTGCGCACGCGAGATCAGCGCACCGATCTCGGTCGCCGGGTTCATCGGGTCGCCCACGCGCAGCAGGGCGCTGCGTTCCAGCAGCCGCGCCAGGAAACGCTCTGCCACCCCACGCTGCACGAATACGCGGGTGCAGTTGGTGCAGACCTCGCCTTGGGTGTAGAAGTTGCCCATCATCGCGGCGGCCACCGCCTGCTCGATATCGGCGTCGTCGAAAACCAGCAGCGGCGACTTGCCGCCGAGCTCCATCGTCACCCGCTTGAGCGTTGCCGCTGCGGTCTGCATCACTTTTTTGCCGGTGGCAACCGACCCGGTCAGCGACACCTTGGCCACGTCGGGGTGTGCGGCGAGCAGGGCGCCGGTGTCGCCACGCCCCTGCAGCACGTTGAAAACGCCCGGTGGAACCCCGGCCTCCAGGTAAATTTCGGCCAGCTTGAACGCGGTCATCGGTGTCAGCTCGGAGGGCTTGAAGACCATCGCGTTGCCCGCCGCCAGCGCCGGCGCAGATTTCCAGCAGGCGATCTGCAACGGGTAGTTCCAGGCACCTATTCCTACGCACACGCCCAGCGGCTCGCGCCGGGTGTACGCGAAGGCGTTCTTCAGCGGAATCTGCGCGCCGGTCAGCGTGGCGGCGGCGCCGGCGAAATACTCGATACAGTCGGCGCCGCTGTGCACGTCGATGGCCAGCGCCTCCTGCAGCGGCTTGCCGCAGTCACGCACCTCCAGCCGTGCCAGCGCATCGTTGCGTGCGCGCAGCAGGTGCGCCGCGCGGTTCAGGATGCGTCCGCGCTCGGCGCCGGTCAGCGCCGACCACTGCGCAAAACCGCGCTGCGCCGAAGCGACTGCGGCGTCGACATCGGCGCTGTCGGCGTCGTGGACGATGCCGATCCGCGCTCCGGTGGCCGGGTTCAGCTTGTCAAAAGCCGCACCGCTGCCGACCCGCGCGCGACCGTCCACAAAGCCGGCCATCTCCACCAGCGCCCCATCCGTCGCTCCATCCGCCGAAATGACCGTTACGCCCATCGTTTCCTTTGAAAATGTCTTGTCACCGCACCGTCTGCGGCGCTAACCGCAGTCTACAAAACCTCAGGCGCCGCCGTGGCCCTGCCCGCGCCGGGAAGCGCGCCGGCTGCGCACGGACGATTCGCTGTGGACCCCGCCGCGCTCGGGCAGCGTCACCGCCTCGCGCAGCCGCTCGAAGGGCGCGTTGAGGTGCGGTATGGCCATCGCCTCGACGAAAAACTCCTGAAAGCGCGGTTCCACCGCGGTCTCGATTTTCTCCACCCGGCGCACCAGCTGCTCGATCTCGCGCCGCGATCGCTGGTCGAGCAGCGCGATGCGCGCACCGGTTCCGGCGGCGTTACCCGCCGAACTGACATGGTCGAGCGCACAGTCCGGAATCATGCCCAACACCATGGCGTACTTCACGTCGATGTGGCTGCCGAAGGCGCCGGCGAGGCGGATCCGGTCGACCCGCTCGATGCCCATGCGCTCCATCAGCAGCCGCACGCCCGCGTACAGCGCGGCCTTGCCCAGTTGTATCGCACGCACGTCGTTCTGCGTTACCTTGATCGCCCGCGCGCCCTGGCGTGCGGCACAGACCTGATAAGAAAATGTGCGGCCGTCGCTCTGAATGCGCGGGTTGCGCGCAGCCAGCGCGCCGTCGATGACGCCGTCGTGGCGTATCACGCCTGCGAGATACAGCTCGGCCAGTATCTCGATGATGCCCGAGCCGCAGATGCCGGTTACGCCGGATGCGGCGACCGCCTCTTCGAAGCCCTCTTCGTTGGACCACCGGTCGCAGCCGATCACCTTGAAGCGCGGCTCCAGCGTCTGTGGGTCGACGCGCACGCGCTCGATCGCGCCGGGCGCGGCGCGCTGACCGCAGCTGATCTGCGCGCCCTCGAAAGCGGGGCCGGTGGGGCTGGAGCAAGCGAGCAGGCGCTGGTTGTTGCCCAGGACAATTTCGGCGTTGGTGCCGACGTCGACCAGCAGCGTGATCTCGTCGGACAGGTCGGGTCGCTCGGCGAGCAAGACGCCCGCGGTGTCGGCGCCGACATGGCCGGCGATGCATGGCAGCACATAGATGCGCGCGTTGCGGTGGATCGCAAAGTCGATCTCGACCGCCCACAGCGTGAGCGCGCGGTCGGTCGCCAGCGCGAACGGCGCGCCGCCGAGCTCGACCGGATTGATGCCCAGCAGCAGGTGGTGCATGATCGGGTTGCCGACGAAGGTGGCTTCCAGGATATCGGTGGCCGCCATGCCGATCTGCTGCGCCACGTCGGTGGCGAGTTCGTTGAGCGCGTCGCGCACCGCGGTTGTCATCGCGTGCTCGCCGCCGGGATTCATCATCACATACGACACCCGGCTCATCAGGTCTTCGCCAAAACGAATCTGCGGGTTCATCACGCCGGCAGCGGCGACCACCTCGCCGGTCGCCAGATTGCAAAGGTGCGCGGCAATGGTGGTCGATCCGACGTCAATCGCGATACCGAACGCGTGCTCGCGAAAACCCGGCCAGACCGCGATGATCTGGCCGCCGCCGTGCACGGCCACCGTCACCTTCCAGTCGCCCTGGCGCAGTGCCTGCTGCAGTTGCTGCAGCACGCGCACATCGCACTGCAGGTCGCTCAGGCGCCACTCGAATTCGAGCGCGTCTTCGAGCCGGCGCAAGTCGCCCGAAGGGTCGTGCATATCGGGTTGCTGTACCTCGACGAAGTGCAGCCGGATCACCGGGTCGAGGTGAATGTCGTGCGCCTCAGCGGCCTTTCGCACCACCTGACGGTGCACCTGGCTGGTCGCGGGCACGTCGATGACCACGTCGCCCTGCAGCAGCGCCGAGCACGACAGCCGACGCCCGGGCGCCAGCGGCTGGGTGGCGCAGTAGGCCTGCTCGACGGCGCCGTAGCCGCTGAGGTTGTCGGCGTGCGAGCGCACGCCGTGCTTGGCAAACTCGCCCTCGGCCACCACCACCTGGCAGCGCCCGCAGATGCCGCGCCCGCCGCAGACCGAGTCGATGTCGACGCCGAGCGATCGCGCCGCCTGCAGCACTGGCGTTCCGATCGGAAAGCGGCCGCGCCTGCCCGAAGGGGTGAAGACGACCAGCGCGTCCTTGCCTGCCATGGCTGTTAGACCCGCCGGCGCTTGCCGGTTTCGCGCCGGCCGCGGCCCATTTCGCCATCGGCGCCCATCACCGGTGCTTCGCGGAACTTGCGAATCCAGCGCATGCAGTCGGGGTCATGGCCCATCATCACGTCGGCCGCCATGCACGCCTTGACCACCTCGGCGTGCAGGGGGTTGGTGATCGCCGAGGTCATTCCGGAGGCGATCGCCATGGTCAAAAAACCGGCGTTGATGCCGTTGCGTTCGGGCAGTCCAAAGCTGACGTTGGACGCGCCGCAGGTGGTGTTGACCTTGAGCTCGTGGCGCAACCGGTGCACCAGCGCCATCACCTGCACGCCGGCCTGGTTGATGGCGCCGATCGGCATCACCAGCGGGTCGACGACGATATCGCAGGCCGGTATGCCGTAGTCGGCGGCGCGTTGGACGATCTTCTTGGCCACCGCGAAACGCACAGCGGGATCCTGCGAAATGCCGGTCTCGTCGTTGGAGATCGCCACCACCGCCGCGCCGTATTTCTTTACCAGCGGCAGCACCGACTCGAGCCGCTCCTCCTCGCCGGTGACCGAGTTGACCAGCGCCTTGCCCTTGTAGACCGCCAGACCCGCTTCCAGCGCGGCGACGATCGACGAATCGATCGACAGCGGAACGTCGGTGACGCCTTGCACCAGCTGTATCGCCATCGCCAGCAGCGCCGGCTCATCGGCGAGCGGAATACCGGCGTTCACATCGAGCATATGCGCACCGGCCTCGACCTGCGCGAGCGCGTCGGCGATCACGCGGCTGTAGTCGCCGGCCAGCATTTCGGCGGCCAGTATCTTGCGTCCGGTCGGGTTGATGCGCTCGCCGATGATGACGAAGGGCCGGTCGAAGCCGATGACGACCTCTCGCGTCGCTGAGCTGATGATGGTGTCGGTCACGCTGTTTCCTTGCGGGCTTCGGTTGCGGGATGGTGTGCACTGTCGCGCCCCGGATACCAGGGAACACGGCCGGCGAGCACACCCGATCGTCCGATGATTTCCGCGACGCTGTCTTCCTGCCGGTAGGCCATGATGTGAATTCCCGACACGCCCCTGATGGCGCGGCATTCCTGGATCATGTCGATGCAGATCTGTCGACCTTCCTGCGTCGGGTTGTCGGCGCCGGCCATGCGCCGGATGACGCTGTCGGGTATGTGGACTCCCGGCACGTTGCTGCGCATCCATTCGGCCGCCTTGGCCGATCGCAGCGGCCCGACGCCGACCAGGATGAACACCTTGCCCAGCAGTCCGAGCTCGTCGACGCGGGCCATAAAAGCGCGCAGCCGCGCTATGTCGTAGCAGTACTGCGTCTGGATGAACTGTGCGCCGGCGGCGACCTTCTTCGCCATCCGGTCGGCGCGCCATGCATAGGGCAGGCCGAAGGGGTTCGCTGCGGCGCCGAAGAAGACCCGCGGGGCAAAGCTCAGCTTGCGCCCGCTTTGAAATCGGTGCCCATCGCGCAGCGTGCGTCCGATCTCCAGCAGCGACATGCAGTCGAGGTCGAACACCGGCTTGGCCTGCGGATGGTCGCCCGACTGCACGCCGTCGCCCGTCAGGCACAGCATGTTGGCGACGCCCATCGCGGCGCCGCCGAGGATGTCGCCCTGGATCGCGATGCGGTTTTTGTCGCGGCACGATATCTGCATCACCGGCGCGTAACCCACCCGCGTGAGCAGCGCGCACACTGCGAGGCTCGACATGTGGCAGTTGGCACCGCTGCCATCGGTCGCGTTGATCGCGTCCGCATAGCCGTCGAAAACCCGCGCGCGCCGGTACACATCCTGCGGGTCGGCTGAATCGGGCGGGTCGAGTTCGCAAGTGACCGCGAAGGCCCCGCTGCGCAACACGCGTTCGAGGCGGCCTGGCGAGGTGTGGCCGGGCAGTATCGGCAGCGGGTAGCCGGGGACCGGTTCGTCTTCGAATCTCATGGCCGTGCCAAGGTCTGCGCTGCGCCGACTGAGGACTTGTCGCGCGCGACCTTGAGCCAACTCGAGCGCCCCTGCAAGCGGCCGTCCACCGCAAACTGCACCACCCGGATCGCCTCGCGCCCTGCGACCATGCGCTGGCTGCCGGCATAGGCATCCAACCAGACGCAGACCATGTCGGGCTTGACCTCGCAGTTGCCGTTGGGTCGAACGCCGCCACAGGGACCGTTGCGCAGCGTCTTGGGGCAGTTCATCGGGCAGGCCATGCCGGTGGAACTCAGTGCGCACTGGCCGCACATCTGGCAGTCGAACAGCAGGCCCTTGACGGCTTTCTCCAGCGTCGCCACCGGTCTCTCCAGCCGCTCGTAGCCGATGGCCTTCCACAGCGGGTGCAGCGCCACCAGCGCGCGCTCGAAGGCCTGATAAAAAACCTCAAGCCCGCGTGCGTGGCGTACCGACCAGCGGCGCACGACGCGCATCAGGCGTCCCCACCGGCCACCGGAGGCACCGCGTCGCCGGTCGGCTGCTCGAGTCCGTGCGAGCGGATCAGCCGCAGCAGGTCGTCGTCGCCATAACGGGCCTCGATGCGAGCGGCTTCGGCGGCGGCTTCGGCGTGCAGCTCGTCGCCGCAGCGGCGCGGCTCGCTGCGCTTCCAGTCCGCCAGGTAGGCCTCGGAGCCGGACTTGCCGGCGCGCATCGCGGCGCGGTCGACCGCCTCCTGGAAGCGGTGCGAGAGCTGCACCTTGGCGGTCTCGCGCCCGAGCTTGACCAGCACCTGCGCCGGTATGTCGCGCCAGGAAATCACTATCAGTTTTGCCATCGAACGACTCCTTCTGTGGCCCGGCGCAGGCTGTGGGCAAGTTCCCCATAGCCGGTGATACGGCATTCAAATGCAAGGCCCAGTCGCCGCGCGGCGGCGCGGGCCTCGGCGACCCGATCGGGCGACGCGACCTGCGCCAGGTAGACCAGCCGGCGGTAGTTGCCGAAGTACTGCGGCATCAGCTCCGGGTGACGGTCGATGCCCAGACCGTGGATCACCAGACGTTCGAAGTGCCGGGCCAAAAAGTCGGTCAGGTAGAAGCTTCCGGGCTCGGCGTCCGACAGCTCGGCAAAGGCCGCGCTGCCGGCAAAAAATTCATAGCAATGCGCGCCGGGTATGCGCTCCACGTCCTCTTCCTGCAGCACCGCATCGAGCAACCCGCCGGTTCCGCAGTCCGCGTAGGCGACAAAGATCGACGCGTAGCGACCGCGCGCGCGTTGAATCTTCTCGCGCACCGCCGCCGGAATTTTTTCGGGCCGGTTGTGCAACTCGGCGGGCAGGCATTGGATGTCCATATACGGCCAGTCGTTGAGCCTTCGCAGCGCGACGATTTCGTGCGCCAGGGCACCGCAGGCGATGACCAGCGTTGACAGGCGCTCGCCCATGGCGTTGCTCAGACAGCGGCTGCGGCGCGCCGGGCAGCGATCAGCGCCTTGGCGGTCTCGACGGCGACGCCGGCGTCGCGGCAATAGGCGTCGGCCCCGACGGCTTTGCCGAACTCCTCGTTCAGCGGCGCTCCGCCGACCAGAACAATGTAGTCGTCGCGCAGTCCTTTTTCCTTCAGCGTGTCGATCACCACCTTCATGTACGGCATGGTTGTCGTCAGCAGCGCCGACAGGCCCAGGATGTCGGGCTTGTGCTCTTCCAGCGCGGCCAGGTACTTGTCAACCGGGTTGTTGATGCCCAGGTCGATGACTTCAAACCCGGCGCCCTCCATCATCATGCCGACCAGGTTTTTTCCGATGTCGTGGATGTCGCCCTTCACGGTGCCGATCACCATCTTGCCGATCGGCGCAACGCCGGTCTCGGCCAGCAGGGGGCGCAGTATCCCCATGCCTCCCTTCATCGCGTTGGCGGCCAGCAGCACCTCAGGAACAAACAGGATGCCGTCGCGAAAGTCGACGCCGACGATGCGCATGCCTTCGACGAGCGCGTCGTCGAGAACGCGCGCCGCGCTCCAGCCTCGGCCGAGCAGTATGTGGGTCGCCTCCATTACCTCGTCACGCAGGCCGTTGTACAGGTCGTCGTGCACCTGCTCGGTCAGATCCTCGTCATTGAGGGTGTTCAGGTCCAGGTCGTCTTCAAACTCTTCAGCCATGGTTAAAGCTCTCAAAAAGCGCGGTGCGAAGCACGGATATCACAGGCACGCAAAATGGTACGGTCGCCATCTGGCGCCAAGTGGCACATTAGCGACCCGGGGTTGTCGTCGTACGACATGAGCGGTACGCACGGGCGCCACGCGTTTTTGGCATGGCGTCGCGCGGTGGCGCGCTCGCCGCCTCAGGGTGGCGACAGGGCGGCGGACCGGCTGAACTGGCGCTCGGCGCTGGGCGTATGCCCGAACAGGCTGCGGTAGCACTTGGAAAAATGCGGCGGCGACTGGAAGCCGCAGGCGACTGCAATTTCCATCACCGACATCGCAGTTTGCAGCAGCAGTTCGCGCGCGCGGCGCAGGCGCATATCCAGGTAGTAGCGCGTCGGCACCTGTCCCACATAGCGTTTGAAAAGCCGCTCGATCTGGCGCCTGGAAACGCCCACCAGCGTGGCTATCTCGTCCAAGGGCAGTGGCTCCTCAATATTGGCCTGCATCAGCGCGGCGGCCTCGATCAGGTTCTCGTGGAACAGGCCCACGCGTGCCTGCAGTGGTATGTGCTGGCGGTCCTGGTCGTTGCGGATGCGGTCCAGGATGAACTGCTCGGAGATCAGCGGCGCGATGTCGCGGCCCTGGTGCGCGTTGATGATGTGCAGCATCAGGTCCAGCGGCGCAATGCCGCCGGTGCAGGTGTAGCGGTCGCGGTCGATCGCGAACAGTTGATCGGAAAACACCACGCGCGGAAATTCTTCACGCAGCGCCGACATGTTTTCCCAGTGGATCACCGCCTTGTACTTGTCGAGCAGCCCGGCCTTAGCCAGCGCGTAGCCGCCGGTGCACAGCGCGCCAAGCGCGACGTGGCGCTGCGCCAGCCGGCGCAACGCCGCCAGCAGCGCCGGCGTCACCGCCTGCTCCACCAGGATGCCGCCGACGACGAAGACGATGTTGGCGGGTCCGATGTCTTCGATGGCCACGGTGGGCGACATCGACAGCCCGTTGCTCGCCAGCGCCGGCTTGCCGTCGAGCGTCGCGAGCGACCATTCGTAGACCTCGCGCTGCGTCACCCGGTTGGCCATGCGCAGCGCGTCGACCGCGCTGGCCAGCGCGATCATGGTGTAGTTGGGCAGCGTCAGAAATACAAAGCGGTGCCGGGGCAATTGGCTGGCAGGCTGCTGATCGCGCGGTTGCATCGGCTAGAGTCGGGTCGGGTCGGTTTCGGGTTGCTGGAGGTCGTATTTTGACAGCAGGTGCCGGCGCGCAGCGGGCCCGCCGGTAGGCTGCGCGCCACCCCCTCAGCCGGTCTGCGTTTCAGACTGGGCAAAGACCGTCAGCACACCGGTGTAGCCGTACAGGTGGTCGCGGGCGATTTCGCCGCCGGCAAAAAAGCCCACCAGAGGAACGTCGCCGAGCGCGCGCCGCACGATCTGCAGTTCGGCACTGGGTCCGCCAAAATGGGGCCCGCCGCGCCCCGAGCAGCTGACATAGACCGCGCCCGCGATGCGCCGCGCCGGATGGGGGCTCGACGCGCGGTGCGAGGCGGCCAGCGACGTCGCCGTCTCCATGCTGAGCTCCAGCGGTTCGAGCTCCTCACGGATTTCGGCACACACCCGCACCAGGTCGGCCTTTGCGGCGTGCATATTGCGCTGACAAAAAGCCATCCGCATTCCCGCTTGCATGGCCTCGGCCACGGCAACACCGCGGCGTGCCGGGTCCAGCCCGATGATGTGGCGCACGATCACATCGCTGCCGAAGTTGCCCGATCGGCCCAGCGAGCGTGCGCCGTCGTCGCCGGACGTGTGCACCAGCCCCACCAGCGTTGCGCGAATCGCCGCCAGCGCCTCGTGTGGCCGATCCAGCGACACCTTCAGGTCGCGCAGCAGCACATCGAGCGCGGGCTCGCCGTCGAGCTCGGTCACCAGGTGGTTGTCGGCGGCGCTGACCCGGCGCAGCGCCGACACCGGCTGGCAGCCTTGCGTGACGCGCGACACCAGGCTCACGCCGGGGCCGAATGCGACGCCGCTCAGACCACCGCTGAACACCCCGCCGGCAGCGCCTTGGCCACGGATATTGCCGTCGCCGCTGGCGGCGAACTGCACCGATCGCGTTCGGCTCGTCGCCAGGCCGCCAAACAGATAGCCCGAAGCGGTGCGCCCCGCCATCTCCTGTATCAGGTCGCCCAGGTCCTGGGTCGCGCCGTCGGCGTGGACCAGTGCGGTGTGCGCTTCGAATCCCAGGCTCAGTGGCGCTACGCCGGAGAAGACCCGGTACTGATCGCTCGGCAATTGGCACAGCATCAGCGCCATCGCCGGCTCGTCAAAATACTCGACATTGTTCGACGCCACCCCGACGCCGACGGTTCCCGACCAGTCGGTGACGCCGGGCAGTTCGGCGCTCAGGTGGTCGAGTATGTCCTGCGCGGCTTTGACGTAATGGTCGGTGATGTACAGCAGCGCCAGCGTCGGCGCCCCGGCATAGGCGTCCAGCGCCATTTGCGCGCGCAACTGCGCCAGCACCAATCCCGCCGCCATTGCCCACTGCGGATGGGTCGCATGGGCATAGGGAAACAACTTCATCGCCGGACCGGGCCTGTTGGTGCCCGAAAAGCGCGCCGCTGGGTCATCGGCCGCGCGCCGGCGCCTTGCGCGGCGCGGCGGGGGTCTTGGCCGCGCGCTTGCGTGCCGGGGCCTTGCTGGCAGCGGCGGCTTGGGTTGCGCTAGCGCCCGTGCCGTTGCCCGCCCGATGCGCCACCTCCTGTAGGGCGCTTGCCGCTATCTGCTGGAACTGCTGCGTCAGCGCGCCCCACAGTTGCATCGGGTCGATCAACCCGGCGGGCGAGGCCACGGGCTCCGCCCCAGGCTCGGTTGCCCGGGTCGCCTTGGCCGCCGGCTTCGGCGGTACGGCTTCGGAAGACTTGGTTTTGAATGCACCGGCCAGGTCGGCCATGTTGAAGTTCATTCCCTTGAGTGTCGCCAGCGTCATCTTCTGCACTTCGAGCGCCTGGATCGTCGCGCCGAGCGCCTTGGAGTTCTGCTCGAGCCAGAAATGCACCGCCTTGAGTTCGTCGATGCGCTTTTCCAGATCCTCCGGGTTGAGCGAAGGTGCGACCCAGTTCGCCAGATGGGGCATCTGCGGAATGCTCTGCGAGGCACCCTTTGCCAGGTTTTGCAGAAAGTCAAAACCGGGGACAAACTTGCCGAAGCCTTCGCTGGCGGATTCACTCATGCGGACGTCTCCCAATGGGTTGGCTGGTTGCGTCACAGCTTAACCCATTTGGCGGCTCAGGCGCTGCAATGGACCCGTTGCCATCGGCCGGGATGGCGCGGCGCCAAAGGCGCCCGACTTGGCAGCTTAACCAGGGCATCAACCGGCGGCGCCGGGGCAACAGGCCTGCAGGCCCACAGCGAAAAATGCCCCGCTCATTTGGCCAGCATCGTGATGCCCGGCTGCGGCGGGGGCAGTTTGCATTCCCCTTGGTGAACCGCCAGGAGAAACTGCTGAATCGTCTGGATCGTCAACGCCTGGCTGCGCCGCGACAGGCCATGGCCGGCCAGGTTCATGTGCGTCGCATCGTCGATGACGGCAAACCACTTGCATCCGGGGGCCATGTTTTCGAAGGGCTCGCGCCGGGTTTCCCAACTGCCGCCGCCGAGTTCATCGTCCTTGCTGCCGGTGATGGACAACAAGGGCTTCGAAATACCCTGCCAAGCGCCGGCCGGGAAAATGGCGGGCGGTGATCCAGACCCTTGGGGTGACAGGACTATGTAGACGTCAAAGCCATCGGCGGCGCGCAGCCCGAGTTTGTTTTTCGCGCCGGCCTCGATCATCGCTGTCGCCGCACCCATCGAATGGCCGAGCAGGATCGACTGGCCCCTATTGCAACGCTGCGCGGCCCAATGCCTTGCTGCGGCAATGTCCATGAAACGCCCTTCGTAAGCTTGCGCATCGGTGATCAGTCTGGCCAGGCCTTCGCGCAGGCCATGGCCTTGCATCTGCTTCCAGACCGCTTGCAGGCCGCTTTCCGGATGACCCACGATGACCGTGACATAGCGCATTGAAGCCAGCGCCTGGCCGAGATAGGCGTAACCGGTTTCAGAGCCGCCAGCGCCTGGCGAAATGATCGCAATGCCAAGGCAGGTGTCGCCCGCGGGTTCATAGAGCCTGAGCGGAACGACTTTGCCGTCCTGTCGTGTCACCCCATCGGGCTGCTGTGCAGCAAGGCTCCCGGCCAATAGTGCCAAAACGATGCCAAGCAGGATGTGGATTCGAATCAACGGCAAGCTCCCTGGGCTTCCAACTTCAGCGGCGCCAATGCACCGCGGCTTCACCATGCCCGAATAGAATGCACGCACACATCTCAACCGCCTCGATTCCGGCGTGCGCGCGACTATATCCCAAGCGATGCAGTGCATCTGCATCGGCGGCCCGGCAACCGAAGCGCGAGGGGTAGTTGGGCGGGTGGTTCAAGGTCAATGTCGGGACGCGGCCAGTTGACGCTTGGGGCGGCGGTCGCGCCAGCCGAGGGCCCGCAGTCGGTGGAGAGGGACGATCGGTATGACCAAGCTACGAATCACAGAGATCAAGGCATTCGTCCCGGCGAAAGACTTTGCGCTGTCACAGCAGTTCTACCAAGACCTGGGCTTCACCATGGCGTCGAGCGGCGATGGTGTTGCCTACTTTCATTGGGAGCATGTGAGTTTTCTGTTGCAGGATTACTGCGTTGCGTCTCTGGCAGAAAACTTCATGATGCACATTCTGGTTGAAGATCTGGACGCCTGGTGGGCGCATGTGCTTGCCAGTGGTGTGGCGGCAAAGTACGGTGTCCGGGTCACGCCCATCGTAATGCAGCCTTGGCGGATGCGGGACTTCTGCCTGTTTGACCCCTCTGGCGTGTTGTGGCGCATCGGCCAGAACGCCCATTGAGAGCCCCGCAACCACGCTGCGGAAAAGAGCCGCTGGCGATGGCCTTGTCAGTCGGAAGGGAGACCGGGGCTTGCACGGCGACGGTCCGCTTGGGCCATACGCCGCCTCAGGCGAGCCAGGCGGTGAGCATCGCGGCGTCGGGCGGGCCGATTCGGCGCTGTAGCGCGCCATGGCGCCCGAGCAGAACCACATAGGGCGTGACGGCGCGCCAGGTGGGGTCCACCGCATGGCGGATCTCGGGCTCGAAGCCGTCGAAAGCGTAGATGCGGGTCGCGCCCGCATAGTGGTGCGCATGGGCCAGCGCCCGATCGCCCTGCACATCCATCACCACTGCGGCCAACTCGACCTTGCGCCGCGATGCCTTGACAAAAGCTTGCAACTGTTCGAATACCGCGGGGCAGGTGGGGCAGTAGGTGGTGGTGAAGACATAGGCGGCTGGCCGCGGGCCCTGGCGCAGCAAGCGTTCCCAGACTGCAGCGTCGAAATTGGCCGCCGTCGTGATGGCGTGCGGTCGCGCGCCCTGCGCCAGGACCGCACCCGGCGCCAGTACGCAAACCGCAGCGGCCAGCAGGGTGCGCCGCGCCAGGGCCTCAGAAGCGGATTTCATGAACCTGGGTCTCTTTTGGGTTGCGCCATACGGCGACCATGCGCTCGCCACGCTGCGCGAGCCGCGGCTGGTCGTTATCGCCGCTCACATGCCCCAGCACGCGCAGCGCGAAGCTGCGCCCGCTGTCCGCAGACAGCCAGGCCTTGAGGGTGCTGGTCGGACCCTGTACGCTGCGCCACACGATCGCCACCCGCGTGCCAGACGCCAACACGTCGGCGTGCTCGGCAGCTGGGTCGGGCAGCAGGCGCAGAGTGTCGGCCTGCGGGCTGCCGTCAGGGCGAAGGCGCGCATAGCGCACGCCGGCGACCTCTTCGCCGGCGCTTCGGCGAACGCCAAACCACACCGCATGAAAACCTTCGTCCGGCGCCGGTGCGAGCCCTGGTCCGTGGTGCGGGCAGGCGTCGATGCGCCAGTCGTCGAAGCTCGCGCGCACCAGACGCACCTCGTCGGGCGCCAACAAAGCGGCAAAACCGTGGTCGCGCACATCGGTCTCGAACACATGGCGCCACATCGCGCGCAGCATGCCGTCGCTCCCGGGCGCCATCGCGATGCGGCAGCATTCGCAGGAATGATCGGCCAGCTTGAGGTCGGGGCCGAAACTCGCGCCGCCGTCGCGTGACTCGTTGCGGTAGACGGCGGCGCCCTGGTAGCTGCTTTTCTTGCCGGTCCTGGGCGCGCGTTCCATGTCGCGCTTGTCGATCCACAGCGTGTGCAGCACGCCCCGGGCGTCGAACGCGGTCGACTCAAAGCGGTGGGTGATCTGCTGTCGGTCGGCATGCACGGTGAACGGCGCCGAAAAGCTGTGTCCGCCGTCGTCCGAACGCAGCATGCGGATCATGCCGGTGTAGGGCTTGGCCAGCGGCTGGGTGTAGGTGATGACCACCCAGCCCTTGGGCCCGAAAGCCAGCTTCGGGAAGGCTTCGCCGTCGGCCGAAATCGCGTCACCTGCGGTGTTCACGACGCGCCGCGCGCCCCATCGCTGCAGGTCGGTGGCGGGCGCGCTTTGAACGAACAGCTGGCCGTCTTCATTGAGCCCGGTAAGCCACAGGCTGCCGTCGGGGGCAAAGGCCGCGCCGCTGGCGAGTTGCGCGCGCGCCTTCGTGCCGCCGTGCGAATGCTGGGGCTGCGCCGCCGCTGTGGCCAGCAGCAGCGCCAGCAGGGCGCCGATTCGCCGCCACGCCGGCACGCTGCTGGCGCTATGACATGCTTTGGCCGCGCAAGGTGTGTCGCTTGCCACCATGATCAGAACCTTAGCTTCACGCCGAGGGTGACGCTGCGCGGCATCGATCGCGCGCGGCTCCAAGGCTGGTTGTAGGAATAGGCATTTTCGGAGTAGTCCTTGTCAAATAGGTTTAGCACCGACAGGCTCAGGTCGGCATCTCCAGACAGCGCATATTGTGCGCTGGCGTCGACCACCACGGCGGCGCCCTGGTTGTAAATGACGCCCGGGGTCGACGTGGTGTCGATCGCCATGCGCCCTATGTAGCGCGCCTGCGCGCTGGCGCGCACACCACCGGGCGCCCGCCAGCTGAGTCCGGCGTTGGCGAGGTACTTCGGCACTCCTGCGAGTTGTAGGCCGATCGGATCGGCTGAGGTGTAGCCCTTGCGCGTCAAGACCGTGCTGGTGCGGGTGTAGGCCGCGTTGAACTGCAGGTCCCCCGCGAGCTGCCACTGCGCCGTCAGCTCCAGGCCGCGCGAGGCGCCCTCCTGGTCGTTGGTGTAGAAGCTGGCAGAACCTCCGGCGCCACCGCAATTGGCAAAGCCTGGGCCGCATATGCTTTGCACCAACGCCGGGGCGTTGGCGGTCGTGACTTTGTAGGTGGCGATCATGTCGCGGATGTCGTACTGGAACCAGGTCGCACCAAGACCCAGCGCACCCCTGTGGAAATCCACGCCGATCTCGCGGCCGCTGAGGTTTTCAGGACCCAGATCCGGGTTGGCGATGGTCGGGTTGGGCGAGCCGTAGGTGCGCGTCGTATTGTTGAAGCCCGGCGCCCTGAAGGACTTGTAGGCGGCAGCGCGTGCGGCCAGATCGTCGTCGATTGCGTAGCGCGCTGCAAGGCTCGGGTTCAGCCCGCTGCGGCGGTTGTCGGGTTGCGCGCCACCGCTGGCCTGCGCGCCCGCGAGGGTTCGGGTATTGGTGCGGCCGGTGTTGCTCCATCGGTCCTGACGCGCGCTGGCGGTGAGCTCCAGGTCTTGCGTCGGAACCACAGCGGTCTGGGCAAAGAGGCCGGTGAAAGCCTGGTCTGCCGCGCCGTAGGTGCTGCTGGCCCAGTTGGCGCTCCAATTGTCGAGCTTGGACAGTGCTGTGGGCGCGCTGAAAAAGTACTCCAGGTCGGTCGCCGCCAGATGCCGGTAGTCGAGCCCGACCTGCAGGCTACGCCACCGACCGCCAATTTCCTTCGAGTAGATTGCCGACGCGCCCTGTTCGCGGTAGCGCTGCGATCCGTACTGGGTGTAGTACTGCACGATATCGCTGTTGAATGCCGGCAACGCAGAAAAGCTGACGCTCGCCGTATTGGGGCACTTGGTGGACGCGGTGGCCTGCCAGTAACAGCCCGCGCCGTTGTATTTCTCGAAGCGGACCGTCTGCGCCCAGGCGGACCCGGTCAGTGTGCTTTTGTCGTCCAGGCGTTTGACCAGATTGCCCGAAATGTCGGGGTTTTCTTGCAGGTTGTTGCCAAAGCGGTAGCTGATGTCCTGATCCTGCACATGGTAGCCCAGGCGCAGGTAGCCGCTCAGGTCGCTGGCGGGTCTCACATAGGCGGTCAGCAGCAGGTTGCTGTCCTGCGCGTTCGCCGGCAGCTTGCCGGGAAAGCGCCAGCGCTGGTCGACCGGCGCCGCGTCGTAGCCTTTGGCGTTGAAGCGGTCGGCAATGAAGTTGAAACTCAGCGCATCCGAGACCACTAGGTTTTTGCTCAGCGCCAGTTTGGCGTTGCCGCGCGATCCGATGCCTGCGCTGGCCTCGCCCGAGCCGTCGATCGGGCGCTTGGTCACGATGTTCACGACACCCGCTACCGCCATATTGCCCCACAGGCTGGAGTTGCCGCCGCGCAGCACCTCGACGCGCTCGATAGAGGACAGCGGCGCCTTGAACCACTGTGTCGTGAGGTAGAACGGATCCATCATCGGCACGCCGTCGAGCAGCACCAGCACCTTCGCGTTGCCCATGCCGCGCATCTTGGTCGAGTGGCCGGTGGGGTCGGACTGCGTCGTGGGAACGCCGGTGAAATTGAAACCTGGAACATCGCGCAGCAACTGGTCCAGAGTCTGTGCCGCCGAGCGCAGGATGTCCTGCTGCGACACGATGGTGGTGTGCAGCGGCATCTGCTCAATGCGCACATGGCTGCGGCTCGCCGTGACGACGACTTGCGACAGTGCGTTTTCGCCTAGGGGCGATTGCGCTGCGCCGGCGATGCTGCCTTGGCCGTGGGCCGAAAGGACGAAGGAAAGGGCCATGGCGATCGCCACGGTGACGCGCTGCTTGCGCATCAAAACGTTTGAATGCATGAAGACTCCTGACTATGCGTGAGACTCGCCGGCCATCCATTTGAAGGCGGTTCGGCGTCGGGACTGCAAAGACTCAGGAGACGACCGGCGGGCCGCGCGCGGCGGCTATCAGGCTGCTTGGACTGCGCACAGGACGCTGCGCACGGCCCGGTGCCGTAGCCCGCGTGCCCGGCGCGGCGAAGGAATGCGGCGCCGATGGCGGCCATGCGGCGACGTACAGCAGGCACAGCGCGCAGTCGTCGAGCGCGTGCGCAAAGGGCGCGCCGGCAGGCCGGTGCCCGCTGTCGCCGGGTATAGACTGCGGCTCCGGTGCCGGCAGCAACCAGCGCGGACCATCGCTGGTACAGATATCGGCGCCGTGGCCGACGAAGCCGGCCGACCGCGCCAGCGCATGCGAAATCGTCGGCGCGATCGCCCCCAGCGCCGCTGCCAACACCAGCAGCCAGATGGCACAGGGTCGGCGCAGCAGCGTCTGGATGGCGG
>CAISIP010000168.1 GCA_903885415.1 uncultured beta proteobacterium | reverse complement strand
TCGGCGCTGACCACCAGCCAGTTCATGGAGCAGGTGCGCTACAACGCGGCCATGGAGCAGGAGTTGGCGCGCACCATCACCCAGATTGATTCGATCCAGAGCGCGCGGGTGCACCTGGCGATGACCAAGCCTTCGGTCTTCGTGCGCGACCGCACGCCGCCCAAGGCCTCGGTGGTGGTGACGCCCTTCGCAGGCAGAACCATCAGCCCGGCGCAAGTGCAGGCGCTGGTGCATTTGGTCGCTTCAAGCGTACCGCTGCTCACCCCCGAAAACGTGACGGTGGTCGACAACGTCGGCAAGATGATTACCGACGCCTCAGCCGACCCGGCGATTGGGATGAACGCGGGCCAGACCAAGCACAAGCAGTCGATCGAGGAGTTGTACCGCCAGCGGGTGATCCAGATTCTGGCGCCGATAGTCGGCGACGACAACGTGCGTTCGCAGGTCAACCTGACGCTGGACTTCAGCCAGACCGAGACCACCCAGGAAGATTTCGACACCCGCGACAAGGGCCCCAAAACCCGCTCCGAGGTGCGCAGCGAGGATCGCAACTCGGCCAAGGAAGCCGGCGGCATACCCGGCGCGCTGGCCAATACCGCGCCGGCAGCGCCGACCACCTCGCTCAACACCAGCTCTGCGCCGGCGAGCGCACCGGCGGGGTCCGACGACAAGACGATGACCACCCTGCGCAGCACGCGTAACTTTGAGCTCGACCGCTCGGTGCGCCACACCAAGAGCGCCACCGGCAATATCCAGCGGCTAAGCGTCGCGGTGGTCGTCAACGAGCGCGCTCCCATCCAGCAGCCCAAGGACGCCAATGGCGCCGCCGTCGACCCCAAGCCGAACCCTTTTACGCCCGAAGAGGTGCAGCGGATGCAGGAACTGGTGCGCGGCGTGGTCGGTTTCAACGAGGACCGCGACGACGTGGTAACCGTGGTGCAAGCCAAATTCGAGCCACAGGCGCCGGTGGACCTGAGCGTCGCCTGGTACAAGGACGAGTCCACCGTCACCAACATCAAGAGCGGCCTGCTCGGCGTGTTGTTCGTCGCCTTCTTGCTGGTGGTGGTCAAGCCGGTCGTAACGCACCTGACGACGCGTGACCAGGTGGCTGCAGAAGCATCCGCTGCCGAGATTGCGGCGCAGGCTGAGGAACTGGCGCTGACGGCGGAAGCCGAAGGCTTGAGCAAGGACAGCGGCAAGACGCTGGAGGAAATGAAGGCCGACCTCAAGGCCAAGAAGTCCACCGGCATCTCGGTCGAACTGATGGACACTGCCAACACCTACGACGACAAGGTCGCGTTGGTGCGGATGATCGTGGACGAAGACCAGGCGCGTGTCGCCGCGGTGCTGAAGAACATGATCAAAATCGGCTAAACCCAGAGGAGCAAGCAACATGGCAACCACCGTTGAAGGCGCCGTCGACAATAGCGAGGAGGAAACACGCAGGATACTGGATCAGATGTCGGCTACCCAGCGCGCGGGCATCCTGATGCTGTTGCTCGGCGAGCAGCAGGCGGCGGACATCATCAAGTTTCTCAATCCCAAAGAGGTGCAGGCACTCGGAACCGCAATGGTGTCGCTGGCCGACCTGTCGCAGGAAGTGGTGAACGCGGTGCTCGACGAGTTTCTGACAACCATCAAGCGCCAGACCAGCCTGGGGCTAGGAACCTCGGACTATGTGGACAAGGTGTTCCGCCGCGCGCTCGGTGACGACAAGGCGGCGTCGGTGCTGGGCCGCATCAACACCGGCCAGGCGAGCAAGGGGCTGGAGATCCTGGCCTGGATGGACGCGCGCTCGATCGCCGACATGATCCGCAACGAGCACCCGCAGGTGGTGGCGATCATTCTTTCGGTTCTCGAAAACGAGGTGGCCGCCGACGTCCTGAACTTTCTGCCCGAGGCAGTCCGCGCCGAGACCATACAGCGGGTTGCGAGCCTGGAGACGGTGCAGCCTTCGGCGATGGCCGAGCTCGAATCGATCATGCTCAAACAGTTCTCGAACAACACGACCGCCAAGTCGTCGAGCTTCGGCGGCGTCAAGCAGGCCGCGCAGATCATGAACCTGACCAAGACC
>CAISIP010000167.1 GCA_903885415.1 uncultured beta proteobacterium | reverse complement strand
GTCGGCTTCGGAGCTGCTGCAACAGCGGCTTGCCGACGACCTCAAGGCGCAGCGCAAGCCCGAAGAGATCCAGCTCCGACTGTTAGCCAGTTCGTACCAGCAGCTCAAAGACGACCGCGCTTACGCCAATACGCTGCGCAGCATCGCGCGCTATTACCCCAAGCCCGAAGTCTGGCTTGAGCTGTGCTACCGCCTGATGAAGCGAAAGGACTTCCCGTCCTATCTGGAGATAGACGTCAACCGCCTGATGCGGGCTACCGGCGCGCAGCTTGACGCCGAAGACCTGATGGAGCAGGCGCAGCTGGCGCTCAGGACCGGGTTCACCGCCGAGGCGCGCGACATTCTGGTAGCTGCCAAGGCATTGGCCAAAAACGCCGCCCCCGCCGATGCGCTCCGACTTGATGAGGCATTGGCCAAGGTCATGCGGATGCAGGAAGAAGACAAGGAGACGCTGTCCGATCTGGACGCGCAGCTGGCCAAGGCCGGCGACGCGAACCCGCTTGTCAACGTAGGGCTGAACCTGGCGATCAACGGCCAGTTCGAGCGCGCCATCGCGGCGCTGGAACTGGCTTTCAACAAAGGCGGCTTGCGCCAGCCCGAGGCGGCGCGGCTGCGCCAGGCCTACGTGCTGTCGCTAGCGGGCCAGCGGGACAAGGCCATCACCGCCTTGGCGGCCGTCAGCGGCGAATCCGCCGAAGCCGAACTCGCGCAACTCTGGCGACTGCATCTGGAGCGCCGCCCCTGATCGCGGCGCTGTGCGCTGCCGCCATCAGCCAATCCCGCTCCCGTCGCGCTCGTATTCGCCGCGCAGTTGCTGCTTGAGAAGCTTGCCCACCGGATTGCGCGGCAGGCTGCTGGACCGGATTTGGGTCCGCTGCAGCACCTCGTCGATAGCCCGCTGCGGCAAGCCCGCGCCACGGAAGCCTATGCCCGACAGGTTGCCGACCACCGCCGGGTCGTCAAAGCCCGGCTGCGCGAGCAGCTGCATGTCGACCGTCTGTATGACGAGGTGAAGCAGCGCATCCACGACATGCACGCTTACCTCGACGCCGACGCGCTGCGGCGCTAGGCGAACACCGTGGTGCGGCTGACGGTGGTGACGATTTTCGGCCTGGTCGGTACCGTGACCACCGGCTTCCTGGGCATGAACCTCATCGACGAAGCCGACGCGCCGCTGCCTGTCAAGCCCGTGTTTTTCGCCGCGACGCTGATGGCTGCGCTGTGGTTGACCTTCTACACGATCGCCAAGAGCACGCGCTTGTCGGACTTCCGCGACGTCATCAGCGACGAGCGGCTGTCGACCTGGGCCAAGGTCAAGATGTTCCTGGGTGTGTGGCGGCGCGGCGGCGATTGACGGCAGGGTGCTGCCGCGGGGTCGCCGGCACGGCCGCTGGCGTGCGCCGCCATGCCTGCAAACCGCAGGCCGATGTGGGCGCTGTTGGCAGCGAGCAGCTTGCGCGCGCCCGAAGCATGACAACGATCAAGTATTTTCGAGGTGAGGTGGCGAAGGCAGGCCGGAAAGCCGTAGTCTGCCTCCATCAAGTTTGATCGATGGAGGTACTGACATGACTGTGCTGATTCCGCTTCAATCAGCGACCGGACTGGTGCCGCCGTCAGACACTCTGGCCGTGCCGCGCTACCTCGAGCAGGTGTATTGGTGGGCCTACGTGCACCCCAAGGCTGTGCATCTGTTCGAGCGCGAGTGGCTGGTCAACACCCTCCTCTTCGGCAACTATGCGCGGCTGCGCGACGCTGCACTGGACACCATGGGCCAGCGCATAGAAGGCCGCGTGCTGCAGGTGGCCTGCGTGTACGGCAACCTCACGCCCCGTCTTCTCGGTCGGCTGGCTCCCGACGCGCGGCTCGACATCGTCGACATCCTGCCGATCCAGCTGCAGAACCTCGGGGCCAAGCTGCCGGCCGACGATCGTGTGCACCTGATGCCGGGGGATTCCTCGTGCCTGGCGTTGCCCGACGCCAGTGTCGATCAGGCGCTGCTGTTCTTTTTGCTGCACGAGCAGCCCGACGCCGTGCGCCGCGCCACGCTGGCCGAGGTGATGCGCGTGGTCAGGCCCGGTGGCCGCATCGTCATCGTCGACTACCACCGGCCGCTGCGCTGGCACCCGCTGCGGCCGTTGATGCGTGCGGTGGTCCGGCGGCTCGAGCCCTATGCCATCGACCTTTGGCGCACTGACATCGAGCACTACCTGCCCGATGGGCTGCGGCCGCAGGCAGCGACCGCCCGCCACTGGTTCGGCGGGCTGTACCAGCAACTCACCTGGACCCGCTGAGCGGGGCATGGCGATGGAACGCTTCAAGGCCGACGTGGTGATCGTCGGCGCAGGTGGCGCCGGGCTGCGCGCAGCCATCGCGGTAGCCGAGGCCGACCCGCGCCTCAGCGTGGCGCTGGTCAGCAAGGTCTACCCGATGCGCAGCCACACCGTGGCCGCCGAAGGCGGCGCTGCGGCCGTGACGCAGGCCCATGACAGCCTGGAAGCGCACTTCCACGACACGGTGGCCGGCGGCGACTGGTTGTGCGAGCAGGACGTGGTCGACTTCTTCGTCGAGCAGGCGCACCGCGAGCTGGTGCAGATGGAGCATTGGGGTTGCCCGTGGAGCCGCATGGACGACGGCCATGTCAACGTGCGCGCCTTTGGCGGCATGAAGATCGAACGCACCTGGTTTGCCGCCGACAAGACCGGCTTCCACATGCTGCACACCTTGTTCCAGACCTCGATCAAGTACCCGTCGATTCGCCGTTTCGACGAACACTTCTGCGTCGACCTGATCATCGACGACGGGCAGGCGCAGGGAGTGCTGGCCATCGACATCGCCAGCGGCCGGTTCACGCTGATCCAGGCCAAGGCGGTAATCATCGCCACCGGCGGCGCCGGCCGCGTGTTCCGCGAGAACACCAATGGCGGCATCGTGACCGGCGACGGCATGGCGCTGGCCTACCGCCACGGCGTGCCGCTGCGCGACATGGAGTTCGTGCAGTACCACCCCACCTGCATGCCCGGCACCGGGCTGCTCTTCACCGAGGCCTGCCGTGGCGAAGGTGGCTTCCTGCTGAACAAGGACGGCTACCGCTACCTGCAGGACTACGGGCTCGGCCCCGCCGAGCCGACGCCACGCAACAAGGCGATGGAGCTCGGACCGCGCGACCGGCTGAGCCAGGCCTATTGGCACGAGAAGCAGAAGGGCCGCACCATCGATGGACCACATGGCCCGGTGGTGCATCTCGATCTGCGGCACCTGGGCGAGCGCAAGCTGCGCGAGCGCTTGCCGCAGATCTACGAACTGGCCGTTGAGTACCTCGGCGTCGATCCGGCGAAGGCGCCGATACCGGTGCTGCCTGCGGTGCACTGCACCATGGGCGGCATCGTCGCCGATGGCCGCACCGCTTCTTCGATGCCGGGTCTGTATTCGGTGGGTGAGTGCTCCAGTGTCGGCATCCATGGTGCCAACCGGCTCGGCTCAAACTCGTTGACCGAGCTGCTGGTGTTCGGCAAGGTCGCCGGG
>CAISIP010000166.1 GCA_903885415.1 uncultured beta proteobacterium | reverse complement strand
GGGCTTCAGCCACCATCTGGTACGCATTGCCTTCGATGACATGCAAAGGCTACGCAGGACTCTGAGCTACACGCGTTTAGCCGGAGCAGATTTGCGCATCCTGATAGGGTTGGCCAGTCTGTGCGCCGAGTTGGACCGGGCCGTCTCACATCCGGACTACCAAGGGCCGGACAGTGACCTTACTCTCCCGCTGAGCCAAGTTCATATGGCATCGCTGCTGGGCGTGTCACGATGCATATTTTCGAGCACCGCAAATATTTTGTCACGGGCCGGGTGGCTTCGAATCCACTACGGTCGGCTGGAATTTTTAGGCGTTCGGCGTTGGATTTTCCTGCATGGTATCGAGATGGAAATTGTTGAGAAAATGCGCAGCCAGACGCTGCTCCAGGTTGTCGACGAAGTGGACCATCTGTCGGCCGACCTGATTCAGGACGCGAGCGCAAAGGCTCCGTTGGCCCCAACCAAGCAAAGCGCCGGCAGGGTCGCGCTGTAACAGTTGCTCATGGAATTGCTTTCACAGCCCCAGGCAGACTTCCTGGACGCACGACACGCAGGCGGTCCCGAGGCTAGGGCAGCCTGCCGTTCCTAAGAATCATTTGCCCGGTTGACTGAGGCGGAAATCGCGATCGACGCGCGATCGACGACGGCTGCCGCGCCGTGGCGACCCCCAGGCTGACCTATATCAAGAAGCGACGCGCGAGGTGCGAGAACGCTTTGACGCACGCCTGACATCGGCGCACCATGGACTCCGATGTAGCGAAATGAAAGGGGGCGATGTATGGGAAAAGTAGTCAGGGCGGGAAAGGTCGCGGTGCTGTGCAGCAAGAGCCCGGGCGTCGGCTGGTTCACCTTGAACCGCGAGGCACCGGACTGCCTTTTTGACGCGCAGGTAGTCAACTGGGTGCTCAATGGAAAACCCAGCAACGCCATTCCCGACTTTCAGACGAAATTCGGCGCCAGCTTCCTGTCCAAATATGGTTCGCACCACCTGCGGGCAGACTGGGTACCCGAAGGCACCCGCTTCAGTGTGGTGTGCCAACACGGCAATGAGAGCGTCGTGCGCTCCGAGCAGGGAGAGTTTGTCGCCTGATGGCGCGGCTCTGCTCGGGGCAACCGGTCGACGCGCCAGGCACGCATCCCGCTCGTATGTGCGCGGTGCTTCGGCCTTATCCCGCCAGGCCGATGACGACGGCATTTTCCTCCACAGCGGCCATCGCCGGCTGGCGCAACTTCAGCGCCGTATGCGCATCGGCGAACCCCACCAACCCCAGACCCGCAGCGATCTGCAGGAAGACTTCGATGCCGGCTGCTGCCGCACCACGACGCGCCACTTTCCCGTGTAGCAAGTTCACGCCACCGACTGCAACAATCGTCGGCGCCACCGTGACGGCCGTCGCTTTGAACATCGCTAGCACCTGCTGCCCCTTTTCCAGGTTGAGCAGTTGCAGGCTCTCGAGCGTGATGCGGGATGCGAGTCGCTGATCGTCTTTGAACGACAGGACGACGCGCGCAGCGCTGCGGGTCGTTGCAATTTCCTTGACGCGGCAGGGCAATTGATTGCGCATGCTGG
>CAISIP010000165.1 GCA_903885415.1 uncultured beta proteobacterium | reverse complement strand
CGTGTGCTCTTCCGATCTCGTGCTGGCGGTACTCGCGGCAGCCCGCACCGCGGTCGCGCGGGCGCGCGCCGGCGACGGCCCCACCCTGCTCGAACTCAAGACCTACCGAACCGGCGGCCACTTCCAGGGCGACCCGTGCAAGTACCGCACACGCGAGGAAGAGGCGTTGTGGCAGTCGCGTGATCCCCTGCCGCAGTTTCGCGCCGTGGCCCTGCAACGAGGTGCATTCGACGTCGCCGAACTGGACGGGCTCGAGGCCATGTTGGCGGCCGAAATCACCGAAGCGATCGACTTTTCGCTGGCAAGCCCGGACCCGGAACCGGCCAGTGCACTCGACCATGTCTACGCCCTCTAAGCCCCAACGCCTGCCATCCCCATGACCATCCGAACCTACTGCTGGGCTATCGTCGACGCTATGCGCGAGGAGATGGAGCGCGACAAGAACGTGTTCCTGATCGGCGAGGATGTCGCCGCTGCCGGTGGCGCATTCGGCGCATCGCGCGGCCTGCACAAGGCCTTCGGGCCGCTGCGGGTACGCGACACCCCGATCAGTGAGGAGGTGATCGTCGGCCTGGCTGTCGGCGCCGCGATGACCGGCAAGCGACCGGTCGTAGAGATCATGTTCATGGACTTCTTCGGCCTGTGTCTGGACCAGATCGCCAACCAGGCCGCCAAGATGCACTACCTGTACAACGGCGCCTTCCCGATGCCGATGGTGATCCGCACCAGCGTGGCCGTCGAGATGGGCATCGGGCCGCACCACTCGCAGATGCTCGAGTCCTGGGTCGGGCATGTGCCCGGACTGAAGGTGGTGATGCCGACGACGCCGCGGGACGCCAAAGGCCTGCTCAAGGCCGCCATCCGCGACAACAACCCGGTGATTTTCATCGAGCACCTGGGACTGCACCGCATAAAGGAAGAGATCGACGAGGACGAGGACCTGGTGATTCCCCTGGGCAAGGCCGACATCAAGCGCGTCGGACGGGATGTGACCGTGGTGGCCACCGGCCTGATGGTGCAGAAGTCACTGGACGCGGGCGCCGAACTGGCCAAGGAAGGCATCGAGATCGAAGTCATCGATCCGCGCACCATCAGCCCGCTGGACATGGATACCATCGCTGCCTCGGTGCGCAAGACCAACCGCGCGCTGGTGGTCACATCGGCGCACAAGCCCTTCGGTTTCGGTTCGGAAGTCGCCGCCGAAATCATGGACCGGGCCTTCTACGACCTGGACGTTCCGGTGCGCCGGTTGACGCCCCCCTTCACGCCGCAGCCCTTTGGCAGGGGATTCGAGCAGTTCCTGCATCCCGATGCCACCCGGATCGCCGCCAATGTGCGGGAAATGCTGGCATGAGCCCCGTCGGGCCGCCCCCAAGGGGCTCGCACCGCAGCCCGCAGGGCGAAGGTACACCAGTGACGCACGCCATCTTCATTCCTAAGCTCGGCCTGACGATGGAAGACGCCATCGTGGTCGAGTGGGGCTTCGCCGACGGCGCCCAGGTGCACCGGGGTGACACCGTCGTGACTATCGAGACCGACAAGATCACGTTCGATATCGAAGCCGAGCACGACGGTTATCTGCAGCGCGTGGCGCCGGTCGGCGCCAAGCTGCTGGTAGGCGACCTGGCCGGCTACCTGCACCCGATGGCCGATGCGGCATTGGCAGCAGGCCAGCGCAGCGCGGCGCCAGCATTCCCCGGCGCTCCGGCGGCCACTGCACCCATGCCAGCGGCGGCACATCCAGCCAATCTCGGTGCCGCAAAGGACGCCAGCGGCCGACGCCTGATGGCCTCACCGGTCGCACGGCAACTCGCCAGTGCGCGTGACCTCGACCTGGCCACCGTGACGGGTTCCGGCCCGGGCGGCGTGATCCTGAAGCGAGACGTGGAAGCGGCGCCGCCGCGAACTGCCCCGCCCGCGCAGGCCAGCATCGCGGCAACGGCAACGGCAACCACCATCATTGCCCCGGGTACGCTTACGCGCCGCCCGATGACCGCCATGCGCAAGGCGATTGCGCAGCGCATGATGCAGAGCCTGGCAAGCAAAGCGCAGATGACCGGCTTCGGCCACGTCGACATGGCCGAGGCCACCAGGCTGCGCGAAACGCTGGTCGACGCCGCCGACACGCTGGGTGTGCGCATCACCTACACCGACCTGGTGCTAAAAGCCGCCGCCACGGTGCTGGCCGCCATGCCGGAGATGAACGCCTGGATCGAGGGTGACGACATCGTGAGTTGGAACGCCGTCAACATCGGCCTGGCGGTGTCGGTCAACGGCGGACTGATCGTGCCGGTGATCCGCCATGTGGACCAACTGAGCCTGGTGGAACTGTCGCACGCCCGGCTGGCGCTAATCGATAAGGCACGCAGCGGCAAGCTGAAACGCGCCGATGTCGATGGCGGCACTTTCACACTGAGCAATTTCGGCAGCTACGGCGGCGACTTCGAAACCCCGATCCTGAACGCGCCGCAGTCCGCGTTGCTGGGCATCGGTCAGATCCGCGACGAAGCGGTGGTGCGCGACAAGCAGATCGTCATCCGGCCCATGATGTCCATCAGCCTGACCTTCGACCACTGCCTGATCGACGGCGCCATGGCCGGCGAGTTCCGCTCCCGCTTCAAAGCGCTGCTGGAACAGCCGGCACTGCTGCTGGCCCGGCTGCGGTAGACCCGGTGAACCCGGATTTCTCATTTGAAACCGCACGCCTGGGCCAGGTGCTGTGCGAAGGCCGCTGCGCGGTCACTGCGGCCGATGTCGAACGCTTCCGACAACTGATGGGTTACCCGGCGACGCCGGCCGGCCAGCAGCCCGTGACACCGCCGAGCATGGGACTGACCTACGGGCTGCGCCTGGGCTGGGAGAATGCGATCTTTCCACCGGGCGCCATCCGCATGGGCGACGAGGACGTATTCGGCGTGCCAGCCCGCGTGGGCGACGACTTGCTGACGCAGTTTCGCATCGTCGAGACCTTCGAGCGCAAGAACCGCCGGTTCATGAAGTACGAGATGCGCACCCACAACCAGGCCGGCGCACTGGTGTGCTCGGTCAGTTTCACCGCCATCGTCCCATGACCCAGCCACTGCCCCCCATCCGCATAGGCGACACCCTGCCGGCCTGCGAGATCCGCATCACACAGGACATGATCGATGTGTATGCGGCGATCTCGGGCGACTTCAACCCGATCCATGTCGACGCCCAGGTCGCGGCGGCATCGGCCTTCGGCGGCACGATTGCCCATGGCTGCATTCCCATGGAGCCGGTGTTCCAGTCCATCATGCGCTGGCGCAACTCGGAGGCCCTGCCGCCCGATACGGCGATTCGGCTACGCTACCGTGCACCGTCGCGTCCCGGCGATGTGATTCGCTCTGAAGCCAGCGTCCGCGGCGACCGCCAACTCGAGGGGCGCCGCTTGATCGAAATCGGCTTCGTCTGCCTGAACCAGCGTGACGAATGCGTCATCGACGGCGAATGTGAGTTGACACCATGAGCAGCACACCCGCGCCCAGGCACCTGGTGGTCATCGGTGGCGGCATCGGCGGTTACACCGCGGCGATTCGCGCCGCACGAGAAGGCCTCAGCGTAACGCTGGTCGAGGCCGGCGCCCTTGGCGGCACCTGCCTCAACCTCGGCTGTATCCCTACCAAGAGCCTGCTGCACCAGTCCCACCAGTTCCGCGAGTTGGCTACGCTGGGCCACTTCGGGGTCGACCCGCAGGCGCTGAAAGCCGATTTTGGCGTGGTGATGCGCAAGAAAAACGAAGCCGTCCAGAAGCTGGTGCGCGGCGTCGCCACTCTGGTCAAGCGCAACCGGATCACCCTGGTGCAGGGCAGCGCCGAATTTCTCGACGCCAGGACGCTGCGCGTGCGTGAGACCGGGGTGTTGCTGACGGCCGACCTGATCGTCATCGCCAGTGGTTCCGAGCCCATCGTGCCCCCAATCCCCGGCGTGGAACTGGGCGGCGTGGTGACCAGCGAAGGGGCGCTGGCGCTGACGGCCCTGCCCGCTCGTGTGCTGATCGTCGGTGGTGGCGTGATCGGAGCCGAGTTCGCACAGATCTTCAGCGACCTGCGCGCGCAGGTCACAGTGGTCGAGAAGATGGAACGCCTGGTGTCCGAGGAGGACGCCGATGTCACGATCGTCCTGCAGCGCAAACTGGCGAGGCAGGGCGTGGACATCCTAACCAGCGCTACCGTGCTGGGCATCCGGCAGGTGGACGGTGCGCTGAGCGTGCGTTGTTCCACGCCCGCCGGGGAGCGCGAGGTCACCGCCGACACCGTACTCGTCGCCGTGGGCCGCCGGCCCCGCTGGAAAGAACTCGCACCGGAGCGGGCCGGCATCACGGTGCATGCCGGCGCGATCGTCACCGATGAGCACTGCCGAACGGTCGTGGCGCATGTGTATGCGGTGGGCGATGTGCGCGGCGGTCTGCTGCTGGCCCACAAGGCCGCGGCGGAGGCGGAATGCGCGGTGGCGCACATGCGGGGGCAACCCTGGAGCATGGCCGCCCGGGCGGTTCCACGGGCGGTCTACACCACGCCGGAAATCGCCGCAGTGGGCCTGACCGAAGCCCAGGCACGCGCGCAGCACCCGCACCTGAAGATAGGAAAGTTTCCGTTTGCCGCCAGCGGCAAGGCGATCGCCAACGAGGACACCGACGGCTTCGTGAAAATTCTGGCCGACGGCGACACCGACCAGGTGCTCGGCGTCGCCATGGTCGGCGCAGATGTTACCAACCTGCTGGGCGAAGCCACGCTGGCGGTGCAGATGGAGCTGACCCTGCCTGCCCTCATGGAAACCATCCATGCCCATCCCACACTGACCGAAGCCCTGATGGAGGCTGCCCATGACGCGTACAACGGCGCAGCCATCCATCTGCCACCGCGCGCGGCGGCCTAATGGCAGTGGCCCACTGGCCTTAGAAAACCCGATTCTCAAGCACGGCTCAAACAATCACCGTGCAATATCCGACACAGGTATCGATAACTCAACTTGAACCAGATCCTACGAACTGCTGCCGCCAATCGCAAAGGGCGCCCCTTGTTCGCAACAATTCTCAGCCCAGCCCTGTAGGCTCAGTCGAGTCCACGAATAACGTGGGTGACATCAGAGAGTTCCTCTAGCCTCCAGCAGTCATTTACCAACCTATCAAGCGCCGCAGGTCCGACTGCCGCGAGTGACTGCATCCTGAACTTCCCCTCGAGTTGCTCGTCGGTCATCGGACACTCCAGACTCCCTTCACAATGCTGGACCCTCATATCGAAAATTTGTCCACTCGCTGCAGTGACTGTGACTTCAGCCTGG
>CAISIP010000164.1 GCA_903885415.1 uncultured beta proteobacterium | reverse complement strand
CAGCAAGTAGAGCCAGCGTACGCCGGCTTGCTGATATGGACGCAATACCGCCTTGAGATCAGTGCTCGGGTCGACCTGCGCCAATCCCTCCGGTTGACGCAAATCGCTGAGGATTTCACTAAGCCAGGGGCCGGCGCTCAGTTGTACCCAGTCCGCGTCGTCAGCCGTGGCCGGGTTGTCGAGCGAGGCCCCCGCCATCAAGCGCATGGCCTCAACAAAGGGCAGTCCGTTTTCCCCCGCAGAGCGTTCAATGGCTTCGAAGCGTTCGAGCAGGGTTCCCAGTTTCTTGTGATCGACTTCAACCCAACGACCGCGGATCAACTGCAAGCCCTCGACACTTTTGAGCAGCGCCTTGACTTCGGCCGCACTCAGACGTTCGCCGTCGAGAGTGAGTTCCATTTTAAAATCAAGCAGCGCATCCATACCGAGGGCGGAGGGGGGGCGGGCTCCGATGGTGCTCTTTATTTGTGGGCGGGCTGGCCGCCCGGCCTGCCAGTTTCCCGGTGCACGTACCAAAATACCGGCTGACTCCAACGGCTGGAAATCTTTTAGAAAGCGCCATGCATCGGCGGGCGTCCAGCGCAATGGATGGTAGATCTCACCAGACTCAACCATCTCGCGCAACCATTCGCATTGTTCGGCCGCACGCTGCACGGGAAGTAGCAGGGAGAGCAGCTGCGGTTTGCTCTTCCCATCGGAATATTCGGCCAACGCTTGTTTTAGAGGAAGGTGTTGAGCCTTGCCGTGCGCCGACAGGCGCGGTGTGTAAGTCGCTATAAAGGCAAACGGTGCTTCCGAATCTCTGCGATTTTCCGCCAAATTAAAGTGCACTCTACCGACCAGATTCCAAGCTGGGTGACGCGACTTGAGAAATCCCTGAAGCGTTAGCCCGGATGCGGCCAACTCAACTCGCAACGCAGTGTCGATTTCAGTCCAGATTGCGATGAGAGTTTTCGGCGTCAGGTATTCGCTCCCGGGAATGGGGGGGGCATTGCCGATGATCATCTCAAGCGCAGCATCGCTAGGAGCGGGCACGACGATTTCAGCATCTTCGGCAGTCGCGCATAGCGCTGTAACGTAGCGGGCTGCAAACTCGCGCAACCAGGCCAGCGCAGACGGTAAAACCGTTCCAATCTCAGCGGCCCCTAATTGCAGCAGGCCATGTCCGACGCCGGAATCGAATGCGGCAATCAGCCTCCCATGAAGCGCCGTCGGCAGGTTTGGTATGTCCAAATCCTCTACTAAACGAAGATGACCTAGCGGTGTGAAGTGAGCAGAGAGCGCACCAGTGGTTCTAGGCGTGGCGCGCAAGGTGTCGTCGTTGTTCAATTGCATGCCGGATCATTCATCGGATAAGGGGCAAGTTTCTATCACTGGGGGTTCCCCCTCTAATTCACAGACTGTAAGTTTTTCCAGTCGCACCGGTACACTACGACTCCAAAAATATATACCCCGTCAACTCAGCGAGCAACCTGCGAGTTGCGCCCATGTTGCCCGACTGGCTTTTAGCGACTCCGGCGCGTCGATGCCGACCATTGTGGCGCCGAGTTTGGCTTCCAACTCTGTGATGCTCACCAGGTAGCTGTCCAGCGAAGCCAGGTCGCTGCGGTTGGGGATGTACCAGGCGATGGCCTTGTCGGCACTCAGGATCACCTTCCAGAAGTACTCTGGCGTCGGTATGCCGTGGCTGGTGAGGAAATAGTCGTTCGCGATGTCGCTATAGACCACGCCCCCTACCACCCGCAGCGGCGTCAGATCGCGGTAGCACTCGGCGACATTCTCCGCAGCCAGCCAGATGCCCTGGTTGAAGGTCGAGGCCTGGGGCACGATATTCGTCATGTAGTTGGCCCGCAGGATGTACTCGGCGTTGGT
>CAISIP010000163.1 GCA_903885415.1 uncultured beta proteobacterium | reverse complement strand
GGTCATCAGTCGGTACATCGCCGAAGTGCTTCCCTCGATGCGGGGTGCAAAGGATGATGCGATACGCCTGAACGCCATCAAGCGACACGGCATGTGCAGACTGGCCCTTACGGCGCTGACCCCCGCCGTGCTTGGCCACTTAAGTTCGACACCAAAGCCCTGTTTTTCTAGATTTTGTGTGTGATGCCCTAGTAAATTCAAGCACTTGCATCGGTTTTTGGTCAAACTTGAAAAGTGGCTGTAGTGGCACGTAACTGATAAAAAGTAGTTTTATTTTTCTGAACACCCGCTATACTGCGGGCCATGTTCATCAAAGTCACTCAATCCGGCTGCAGGCGCTACGCGCAGCTGGTTGAGTCCTATCGCAATGAAGATGGCAAGCCTCGCCAGCGCACCATTTGTACCTTGGGGCGGCTGGAGGCTGGTGGTGACGTTGACACCTTGATCGCATCCCTTCAGCGCGCCCGTGGTCTGGCGCCAGGAACGTCGACTCTTGACGGTCTGCGCTTCAAAGAAGGCCGGCACGCCGGTGACGTATGGGCGCTCTCAGAACTGTGGCGGTCCCTGGGCTTTGACGAACTGGCCAGCGTTTGGCGCCGCTGCAAAACTGAAATCGATGTGCTGACTTGCCTGCGCCTCATGGTCTTCAATCGACTGTGTGATCCGGCAAGCAAACTCGGCGTGTTGCGCTGGCTGCAGACGGTGGCGCTGCCCGTCGGATTTGACTTGAGCCCGGCGCATCAAGACCTGCTTCGGGCGATGGACGTGCTCGATGAGCACAGCGAACAGCTGAGCACCAAACTGGCGTTGCTGATGCGGCCCTTGATTGACCAGGACCTCTCGGTGGTTTTTTATGACCTCACCACCGTGGAAGTCACCGGGCAGACCGACCTTGCAGGTGATGTGCGGGCCTATGGCCGGGCTAAATCCGGTTTGGTTGAGCGCCAGTTCATGCTGTCGCTGGTGCAGACCGCCGAAGGTCTGCCGATTGCACATGAAGTTCATCCCGGCAACACCGCCGAAGCCAAGACGCTGCTGCCGATGATTCGCGAATTGTTGGCGCGCTACCCGCTCAAACGGGTGGTGTTGATCGCGGATCGGGGCCTGCTGAGCGTGGGTAACATTGAAGAACTGGGCAAGCTGCAGGATCAGCTCAAAGCTGACGGCCGTGACGTGGCGCTCGAGTACATCTTGGCGGTTCCGGCCGCACGTTATGGTGACTTCGCGAAAGACCTGCGCAAGTTGCACGATGCCCAGCCATCAGAGCAGTCCTGGTGTGCACAGACCCAATGGCAGGATCGGCGCTTGGTGGTGGCACATGATCCTGAAGGGGCTTCACGGCGAGCGCAAGCACGTGACAAGGTCATCGCTGAATTGCTCCAGATGGGCCAGCAGTGCAGCGTCAAGCTCGACGAACAAGATGAGAGCAAACGACAAGGTCAAAAAGGCAGCAAAGGCCGGCCGATGTCGGACTCTGGCACCAAGGCGCGCTTCTACCATGCGCTCAAGGATGCGCACATGGCGCATGTGATCAAGGTTGACCTGAAAGCAGAGTTGTTCAGCTACACGATCGACGAGGACAAAAAGCGGTATCTCGAACTCCTGGACGGCAAGTTGGTGCTGGTGACCAACACGGGCGCGCCGCCAGCCGAAGTGGTGGCGCGGTACAAGAGCCTGGCCGATATTGAGCGCGGCTTCAGGGTTCTCAAGTCTGACATCGAAATTGGCCCTGTGTATCACCGCCTACCCAAGCGAATTCGTTCGCACGCGCTGGTGTGTTTTATGGCGCTGATCTTGTACCGGGTGATGCGCATGCGCCTGAAGGCGGCCAAAAGGTCAGAGTCGCCAAGCACGCTGCTGGAGCAGCTTCGCAGAATTCTCCAGCAAACCGTGCAGACCGCGGATGGTCAAACGATCACCGGCCTGACTGACATGAATCCGCTCCAGAAGTCCCTGTTCGCAGCCTTGGAGTTGGCCGCGCCGACCCCTTCAGACCTTGCCAAGCCTGCTTTGTAGTCTGCGCTTTAGAACCAGTTTCTAATGAAATCATAGACTTACGTCCAGCAACTGTCGAACCCGAGTGGTTCAGCCAACCGGCGCTGGCGACGCCGCATTATTCGACATACACGCCGAAGTTGTCGAGTTGTTCCTGGCTGCGCGAAATTTCCAACAGAGTCTCATTGTCCCCAGCAGACACGAGGAGCGTCGCCAGCACCTGAGCGATAGCGAACGCGGGTAAAACGGTCGGGAACAGGGATTTGGAGGTGGTGTTGACGATGAGGCTGATGGCACCATCTCCTACGATGGGCGACACGCGGCTGTCCGTGACTGACACAATTTGAGCTCCCTTGCTGCGCGCAAACTCCACCGCTTTCACCGTGTCCCTAGCATAGGGGTGGTAGCTGAAAGCGAGCAGCACATCTTTGTCGCCAACACTACGTAATTCATCGGCGAAGGTGCCTCCGACACCCATCAATAGGACAAACCGGTTTGAAAATAGGCGGCAGACATAGTGAAAGTAGTAGGCTACTGGAAATAGACTGCGCAGTCCAAGAATGTAGGTAACCCGCGCCGCGCGGATAAAACTGACCGCCTTGTTGAGATTGGGCAGTGAGTCACCGTTGAAAACCTCCTGAAGGTTGGCTATCTCCTGATGGGCGTATGCGCCTATCAATTGTCCATTCGGGCCTTCAGGGAAATGGTCGCGAATCGTCTGCGCACGGTTGAGCCAACCAGCCTGCCTACCCTGCATGACGATTTTTCGGAAGCCATCCCGAAATATGTCGTAACTGTCGAAGCCAACTTCGCGCGCCATGCGAAGCATGGTGTTGGGGTGGACTCCGGCACGCTTGGCTACCGCGCGCATTGAATTGATCGCAACCTCTTCAGGGTGATCGATCGCAAATCTGGCGGCCTTTCGCAGTGTCGGGCTGAATTCCAAGAATCTCGTTTCCAACAGTTCGACGACCCCGACGGGCGCCGCTGAAAGAGTGTCGGAAGTAGTCGTCAAATCTTGCCTCCTCTTCGATTTTGTTTTATGGAAGCTATTGATTATCTTTTATGTAGCTGCGCCCACCACAATCAAGTTGTTTCAAGATTGCATAGATGCTTTCAACTGCGCCTGCGCGCGCGAAAACTGAACTACTTGAGTTGCAACGGTCCGCAGTTGATGCAGTATGACTTGATCCGTGATGACTCCCTTCTCGTCGAAGATTGGTAGGGAGGTGTTTAGCACGGCTCCAAGAGGAGTCGGCCAGCCGCGCAGCGCGTGGATGATTGACCGCAGAGCATTCAGGGTCTGAGTCGCAGCCTGCCACCCACCAGCGGAGCATATGCAACCTATCGCGCAACCGTCCCAGTAGACCCGCTCGTCTTCACGGAGGTCTTCCGTGTAGTCGAGCACATTCTTCATCAGCCCGGACAACGACCCGTGATAAGCGGGCGAGGCGAGGATGAAGCCGTCAGCGCGTCGCAACAGGTCGATCAGTTTCGTGGCGCTCTCCGGGCGATGTGCTTGTCCCGGGCAATACATGGGAAGCATCATGTCTTCGCCGGAGAAAATCTCGGTCCTGGCGCCCAAGGCCTTGGCTTCCGCAAGGCATGTTCGCAAGGCGCGCTCGGTTGATGAACCGTTGCGGGCAGTTCCTCCGATGCCGACGATGAGTGGCGTGTAGATATTCGGACTATCCATCTTCGCTCAGCCTGAAAACGTGGCCGCCAAAAGGTCGGCGACTACGCGCTGAGGCTACCGAGCTTCGTCAAATCGCCGAACCGCTTTTCGAGAAGCGGCAATACCTCAGTACCGAATCGCTCCATCGAGTTCAAAACTCGATCCTGCCCCAGACCGGGAATACCCATGAAGCAACTGATGTGGTCCGGCCCGAGCGTTTCGATGTCTAGCGCGATGCGTTCTGCAACCGTTTCAGCCCCGCCAATAGGTAAACGCTTGACGATTTCCTCCAAGGACGGTTCGTCGGCGGCGGGACTCTCTTTCAGGAATGCTCCATCGAGCTCCCCATATTTCCCACGCATAGCCATAGCGATGCGTCGAACGTAGCGTGCGCCGTCGGCGGCCCGCAGGGCTTCTTCTTTGCTGTCAGTAACGCAGACGTAACGCTGGATCGCACATGGCATACGATTGGCGTCGCCCCCAGCCGAGGCATAAGTCGCCGCCAGGCCGTCGCGCATTTTCTTCAGTGTCGCCATGTCATTCCAGCCCGTTGTGAAGAACGGCGTGTAGCCGCGTTCCTTGGCGCGTCGCTGGCTTTCCACGTCGGTACCCATCCCGGCTAGGTATATCTGCGGCCTGGTCTGTATCGGCCTGATCGAAAAAGTAGTCTCGGGAAGATGCACGTTGCGCCCCTCGAAGGCCACGCTGTCCTTGGAAAAATAGGCCTCGACGAAATCGAGCACTTCGAGCAGGTCAGCACGCGCGTTCTTGAGGTCGCGGCCGAACTTATGGAATTCGTACTCTTGGTACCCGGCGCCAAAACCCAGCACCAAGCGGCCATTGCTCACCTGGTCGGCAAAGCCGATGTCCTCTGCCAAGCGTAGCGGTTCGTAAAGCGGCGCCACGATCACCGCGGGGCCGAGCTTGATGCGCGTTGTCTGCGGCGCCATGTAGTTCACCATCGCGAGCGGCGAAGGGCACAGGCAATAGTTGGAGAAGTGATGCTCAGCGAACCACGCGATCTGCATGCCGGCTTGCTCGGCCATTTTGACGTGCTCGGCCGTCTCGCGGTAGATTTGGCCTGGCGTCTTCGCGCGATCGCGCTGAGTCATGAGAGAGAAAAGTCCGAAGTGCATGTTGTGTTCCTTTCTTGAACCCTGAGGAAGTGGTGTACTAAAAGCCGACGATGGTTTCGCCGCCGTTGGGGCTAATTGATTGGCCCGTGATGAAAGCTCCCGTCTCTGCCGCGAGAAAAGCCACCGCATAGGAAATTTCTTCGGGCGCGGCCCAGCGGCCGAGCGGCACCAGCTTTTCCTTTGCGCGTATCTTCTCCATACCCTGCACGCGGATCGGCATCTCGGTCATCACTCCGCCAGGGCAAATGGCGTTCACCAGAATGTTGTAGGGTGCGAACTCCTTGGCCCAGGCCTTTGACAAGCCGAGAACCGCGGCTTTCGCCGCGCAGTAGTGCGCGCACACGGGAGCTGCGACCATTCCCCAATTAGAGGAAATGTTGATGATCCGGCCCGAGCGTTGCTCCACCATGCCAGGCACCACGGCCTGCGCGCAAAAGAAGCTGCCTTTGACGTGGATGTCGAACATGCGCTGAAACATCTCGGGCGTTATTTCCTCAGTCGTCAGATGCTGGCCGATCCCCGCGTTGTTGACCAGAATGTCAATAATGCCCAGCTTGTTGCGGGTTTCGGCGACCAGTTTTCGCATCGCTTCCGGGTCTGCCACGCTGTCGTGAAAGACGATGGCGCGTCGGCCCAGAGCGCGCACCGCCGTAGCCGTGGCCTCGGCTTCCTCTTGAAGCACGTCATGCACGACGATGTCAGCGCCGCGCGCCGCCATCAATTCGGCATGTGCGCGGCCCATACCGCGGCCGGAGCCGGTAATCCAGGCAATCTTGCCGTCCAAACGAGTCGGGTCAGTCATGGTGTGTGTCCTTGGGTCAGATGCCGACGATGACCTCGCCACCATTGGGGCTGAGGTTCTGGCCGGTAATGAAGTCTGCTTCGCTGGATGCGAGGAAGGCGACCGCATAAGACATTTCTATCGGCTCGCAATAACGCTTGAGCGGCACCTTTTCCTCTTTCAGGCGCAACTGTTCGGCGTTGTCGAGCTTCTTCGGACCCCCCGAACGCACGCCGCCGGGTGACACTGCATTGACATGGATGTTCCAAGGCGCGAACTCTTTAGCCCAGGCTTTAGTCAGTCCCAACAGGGCGGCCTTGGCACCACAATAGTGTGACGCCACTGGCGCACCGGTCATGCCCCATATTGACGCGATGTTGATGATCTTCCCTTGGCGCGCCGCCTTCATGGCCGGCAGCACCGCCTGTGTGGCGAAGAAGGAACCGCGTACATGCACAGCGAACATTCGGTCGAAGTCCTCTTCGGTTACCTCGTGCAGTAGCGCACGCTGTCCGAAGCCTGCGTTGTTGACCAGGATATGGATCGGCCCGAGAGCGGCACTGGATCGTTCAACCATTGCTTTTACACCCGCGGTATCAGCCATGTCCACTTGCTCCACGTGGGCGCGCCGGCCAAGCTTTCGGACCATTTCGGCCGTACGCTGTGCGTTATCGGCATTGATGTCGGCCACCACGATGTTGGCACCGCGCTCGGCCATGAGCAGCGCGTGGGCGCGCCCCATGCCGTCTCCCGAGCCGGTGATAAGAGCTGTTTTTTCTGCGAGAGATGTCATGAAATTAATCCTTTCTGATGAGCAGGGTGGCGCTGGCAGGCCATACGAGAGATACATTTGTGCCCCGGGGCAACATGTCAGATTGACGAACCGAGGGCAGGCGCACCGCAACGGGCGCTTCGGTTTCTGTGCCGACCTGCACCTGATAGCGAAAGGTGCCTGCGGTGTACGTCGCGTCGAGAATCTTTCCCTCCATCCGATTGGAGTTCGCGCAGACCTTCGCCTGCTCACCCGTCTCGATTCGGATCGACTCCGGCCGCACGCAGATGACGCAGGCCTCGCTCATGGCGCCTTGCCCGATTGTGTTGATGGCTTTCAGCAGGCCAGCGTTGGCCGTAGGGACTCGGACCTCGGCTTCGCCGCTTTCGGGCTTGCCAATGACCGTGATCAGATTCGCCGTGCCTAGGAAACTCGCGACGAAGGCATTGGTCGGATGTTCGTAGAGGTGCCTTGGCGTACCGTGCTGCACGATTCGACCAGCGTTCATGATGGCCAGCCGATCCGACATGGTGGCGGCCTCTTCCTGGTCGTGCGTGACGTACAGCACGGTCGCATCGATTTGGCGGTGGAAAGCCTTTATCTCGTACTGCAATTCCTCGCGCAGATTTTTGTCCAGTGCGCCCAGTGGTTCATCCATCAACAACATACGCGGCCCGTAGACAGCGGCACGCGCCAATGCGACGCGCTGCTGCTGACCGCCCGAAAGTTGGCTAGGCATACGGTGGCCAAAGTCCGGTAGCCGCACGGTCGCTAGCATCTTGCGCGTGCGCTCCTCGACCGCCGCGACCCCCAGCTTTCTAAGGCGCAGCGGAAAGGCGACGTTATCAAACACCGACATATGCGGAAACAGCGCGTAGTTCTGAAATACCATGCCGATGTTGCGTTGGTATGGTGGCAGCATGGCCAGATTGACGCCATCCATCTCGATACGGCCGCCCGTTGGCGGAACAAAGCCTGCAACAGTTCCTAACAAGGTGGTCTTGCCGGACCCACTGGGGCCGATGAGCGAAAAAAACTCTCCCGGTTCGATATCGAGGCTCGTGGGATGAAGTGCCACCGTCTTGTGGTACCGCTTCTGCACCTGCTCCATAACCAGTTTTCCGCCGCGCTTAGCCATGTGCGTTCGCCTTTTCCGCGCCGCTGCGTGTTTGGAGGATAGATACGGCCACCAGTAGACCGAGGGTCACCAGAAAAATAAGGGAAGCCGCCGCGGCGATGGTGGGAGTCAGGTAGTCATTCATCTGTAGCCAAATGAGCCGTGGGAGAGTCTGAGTTCCAACACCAGTCAGGAACAAGGCCAGCATCAGCTCGTCAAACGAGGAAGCGAAGGCGAGGATGCCTCCGATAAGGATGCCGGGGCGTATCAAAGGGAAGGTCACTTTCCAGAATGACTGCCATGGCCCAGCACCGAGGGTCATGGCGGCTAGCTCCAGCGAACCGGAATGACGGGACAAGGCGGAATTCACCGTGATGAAAACCAGCGGAATGCCTACCACCGTGTGCGCGATGATCACGCCCGCATAGGAGGTGAGCAGCTTGAACCACAACATGATGGGATAGAGCCCGATGGCTAGGATGATATGGGGCAACATCATCGGTGCCACCATCAATGCAGCGACTAAGCTCTGGCGAGTTATGCCGCCGCGCGAAACGGCCAGCGAGGCCATTGTTCCAAGGATCATCGATAACAAGGCTGTCGGCAAACCGATGGCCAGTGAGTTGATGGCAGCACGTCCCCAGTCGGGACTGTTGGCGAACGAGCCATACCACTTTGTTGACCATCCGGCGGGAGGAAACGACAGGTAGGCCTCGCTGCTGAACGAAAGCGGCACGATCACGAACTGTGGAGTGATCAGGAATAGCAGGATCAACCAGGCTAGCAACACTAGCAACTTGTTTGAGACCCGATAACGGATAGGTAGCCAAGTGGCAGTGTCAGCGTCCATATTGCGCCCCCCCGCCAGCGTATCGGACAACGCGCAGATAGAGCAGATAAAGCACTACAGTGATCAGTAGTAAAACCGTTGCGAGCGCGGACGCCATCCCCCAATTGAGCATTCGATTGGCCTGCTGCTCGATGAGGACCGCGACCATCAGGTGACGGGGTCCACCCAGCAACGCAGGCGTCACGAAGAACCCGAGCGACATCATGAACACCAGTGCCGAGCCCGCGCTGATACCGGGAAACGACAGAGGCAAGAACACCTTGTAAAAGCTAAGCCACGGGTTGGCCCCCATGACGCTGGCCGCAGTGAGCAGCGATGTGTCTATGGATCGCATGTTACTTAAAATTGGCAACACCATAAAGGGCAGCATGATGTGAACCATGCCTACGTTCACGGCAATGGCCCCGGGCAGGAAGTTAATGGCGCCGTCTGTCAAGCCGGTACTGGTCAGCAGATTGTTGAGCACACCGCGGCGCTGGAAGATGACCATCCATGCATAAGAGCGGATGACCACACTGGTCCAAAGGGAGACGACGACTATGCTGGTCATAACGGCCAGCATCGAGCCTTTGGCTTTGGCCATGACATAGGCCAACGGGTAGGCGATTAGCAGGCAGAGGAAGGTGACAATAAGCGCGGTTCCGAGCGTGTTCCAGATGACTTGCAGATAGATGCCGGAAAACAGTACCTCCGCATAATTGCCAAAGCCGGGCGCAGGATCAAAGAAGCTCCGGACGGCCACCGCAATGATTGGGCCGACGAAAAACACCCCGATGAACGCAGCCGGAAGCCACAAGAACTTCCGGTAGAAGTTCTCGATGCTCCATCCTGGGTGGAGTTCGTTCGTTGACAAGAGGTGTTTAGTCTGAGGCGCAGCGCGCCGACGTGTTCGAAGGCCGTGGCGACCGAGGTCGCCACGGGTCAGCGAGGGGGCGCGATCAGGACAACAACCATTTGTCGAAGCGGGCCTGCGCCTCGGGCAGGTTCTTAGCCCAATAATCGACATTGAGCATCGTTGTGCTGCCCCCAAGTTTCGGCAGCATGGCTTTGGTCTTGTCGTCCAGCAGAGCCAGGGCACCCAGATTAACCGGGCCATACGGGATGGCGCGCGAGAAGGCCGCCTGCGCCGACGCCGTTAGCGAATGAGCGAGCAACTCCATCGCTTTTTTCTTGTTTGGGGAGCCTTTCGGAATAGCCCAAGCGTCGCTGAGCAGCAATGCCTCATTGAAATGGAAGTCGACTGAAGCACCTTGATCCTTAGGCCCTTGCACACGACCGTTCCAGATGGCGCCGGCATCGATTTCGCCATCGATAAGGACCTGCGCTCCTTGTGCACCGGTATCCCAGAGCAGCAACTTTGACTTGATTTTGGTGAGGACAGAAAATGCTCGGTCTAGGTCCAGCGGATACAGCTTGGACGGAGCGACGCCATCGGCCAGCAATGCAACTTCGAGTGTCTGGAACGGGCGTTTCCATAATCCTATCCGGCCCGAGACCGCGAACAACTCGGCCCAATTTTTCGGGGGCTTGGACTTGAGGTTCTTGGTGTTCCATGCAATGTGATAGGCCGCAAAGTCGGTCATGATGAAAAATTCGCGCGCGACTCCGGCGACCAGTTTTGACTTGTCAATCACGCTGTAGTCAATTGGCTCGAACAACCCCTGCTCGGCGTAGACGGCAAAACCCTCGGCCGGACCTTGTGCCAGGTCCCATTGCATGTTTTTTTGCTCGACCATCGCCTTAAGTTGAGCCGGGTTGTTGCTGGTTGCCACGACCTCCATGTTGGAAATCTTGGACCATGGTTCATAAAACGCGATTTTGTAGGCGTCACCGAGTTTGCCGCCGCCGTTGGCCATGACTAGGCGGCCTTCCGCGGCGCGTGCTGCGTCTAGCGTACTCAAGGAAAGCGCGGTTGCACCAAGGCCAGCAAGGGCCGCCCGGCGAGATATAACAGGAACAGAGCGATCTAACGTCTTCATGATTTACTTCCTTTTTACAAGTGGAATTGCCAAAAAACCCGCGCAGTGGTTGGACTGTGCAGCACTAGAGCATGAACATGCCGCCGTTCACGACGATCGACTGACCGACAACGAATCGATTGCGTGTGGAGCCCAGAAAAAGAATCACCTCGGCGATGTCGGTGGGTTCGCCAACTCGCCCGAGCGGCACCAGTTTGGCGCGCTCCGCCGCTACGCCAGCCTGTTGGAGGGCCTCGGTGTTTACTGGCCCTGGACTGACGGCGTTGACCAGCACCTGGCTTGGCGCGAGCTCGGCGGCAAATGACCGCGTTAAGCTGATGACGGACGCCTTGGCTGCGGCGTAGTGGGGCATGATGGTGCTGGGCTTGTGCGCGGCGCCTGATGCCACATTGACGATGCGCCCGCTTTTTTGTTTCACCATGATGTCCATGACGGCCCGGGTTGTCAGGAAAGTCGAGGTGACATTCGTTTTAAAGATCCACTCCCATTCCGACATCGAGATCTCACGCGACGTGCTGTAGCGCCAGCCACCTGCGTTGTTAACCAGTACATCCACGCGTCCGGCGCCGAACCCTTGGATCGCTGCATGCAGTCGGGGGTGCTCGTCTTCGTTGCTTAGGTCGAGCGCGACAGCCTGCGCAGCGTGGCCTGCATTCTGGAGGCTGGCGGCAGCCTTTTCAACGCCAGCCGCATCGATATCGACCAGTATTACCTTGGCGCCGCGCTGGGCCATGAGTTCGGCAGTCGCGAAGCCCAAGCCGCGCGCAGCGCCGGTGACGATGCCAATTTGCCCCTCGAATTCAGCGCTCATTTTCATTCCTTTGGCTAAGATTTCCATCCAGTTTGAATCATATGAACCAAAAAGTCAAATGTTATTCATTTGTTGCTAAATTTATTCATGCGGCGTATCATCCGGGCTGTGAACCCAAGCGAGGACGGCTTGGTTCATTTGTTTCAACCGCACTCGCCGACTTCTGTGCCATCGGGCAACGAGCCGGCATCAAGGATGGTGCCCATGGGTAAATTCGGAAATCCTGGTGGTGCTGAAGGCAGCACGCACGTATTCCACCGCTATCCTAGAGTGAAGCTGCCGACAGCGGCAGGCGGAGATGGGCCGTATTTGATCGATACCAATGGCAAACGTTACTTGGACGCGTCGAGCGGAGCGGCAGTGTGTTCGCTTGGCCACTGCCACCCACGTGTTACCGCGGCGATCAAAAATCAGTTGGACCAACTTGCTTTTGCACACACCAGCTTTTTCACGAGTTCGGTCGCCGAAGAACTTGCGGACCATCTCGCTGCAATTGCACCAGGAGATCTTGAAAAGACCTACTTCTTGACGGGTGGCTCAGAGGCAATCGAAGCCTCACTTAAGCTGGCACGCCAATATTTTTTCGACATTGGCCAGCCGAAACGCTCAAAAATAATTTCACGCAAGCAGAGTTATCACGGCAACACACTCGGTGCGCTTGCCACGGGTGGGAATCTCTGGCGGCGTGCAAATTTTGCCCCAATGCTAATTGATGTGACGCATGTTGATGCTTGCTACGCCTATCGGCAGAGGCGCGTAGACGAGTCGAACGAGGACTATGGACAGCGACTCGCGAACGAACTGGAAACGGCGATATTGGACTTGGGGCCTGAAACCGTCATGTGCTTCGTTGCCGAGACGATTAGTGGTGCCACTTTGGGCGCGGTTCCGCCCGTGAAAGGCTATTTTCAACGCGTGCGCGAGATCTGCGACAAATACGGCGTACTGCTGATACTGGATGAGGTGATGTGCGGGATGGGCCGCACCGGGCAGATGTTTGCGTTTGAGGAGGAGGGAATTCAGCCTGATATCCTGGCGCTGGCCAAAGGCTTAGGCGCGGGCTACCAGCCGATCGGCGCGATGATGACAACCGCGAAAGTGTTTGACGCTGTAGTCGGCAGTTCCGGCTTCTTCCAGCACGGCCATACCTATTCAGGGCACGTTGCCGCTTGTGCCGGTGCGCTTGCGGTTCAGAAGGTCATTCGCGACGACGATTTGCTTGCCAACGTCAGAATCCGCGGCACTCAGCTGATGAGTAGCTTGATAGAGCGTTTCGGCAATCATCCGAACGTCGGCGATATCCGCGGCCGAGGGCTGTTTCAAGCTCTGGAATTTGTGGCGGATAGGGCGACCAAGAAGCCGCTCGACCCCAATCACCGTTTTGCGGCACGCCTGAAGATGATGGCGTTGGACGAAGGATTGATGTGCTATCCCATGAGCGGAATGATCGATGGCAGGGCTGGGGACCACGTCATGCTTGCTCCGCCATTCATCATCAACGAGCAGCACATAGAGGAAATCACTGACAAGCTGCATCTGGCTGTGACCCGATTGCTTAGCGAGATCGCACACGCATAGTCACCATGCCAAGCGAGAAGACGATCGATGGACGTGCTAGCCCGTGGCAGCGGCTTACAACTTAAGCGACCGCTTCCAAGCTCTGGTGTTGCGTCCATGAACCTCAGTAGTGAAGAAGAGGCCATGCTTGAGGGCGAAGCCGGCACAGTGGCCAAGATTGCGATCGAGCACCAGATTAAAGTCGGCGACTTTTTCGGTGCACATGATTTCGTGTCTGTCACCCAAGCGCACATCATGGCCGATACGGAGAGCCTTGGGCAGGCCGGCGTCATGTGGCTGGAGAAATTGGCGGACGCCGGGGATGGCCGAGTCCGCATTCCGACGATTACCGACCCACGAGGCACTGACTTCGAAAATGCCGACATTTTGGGTCATGCTGACTGGATGCTCGAACTCGAGCGTCGCGCGATAACCGCACTTCAGCGTCTCGGCGTGACGATGACGGACACGTGCATCAATTACCAGACGGTGCAAGCGGCCACGCGTGGCGAACACGTCGCCTTTGGCGATACTGGCGTAGTCATCTACTCCAATTCAGTATGCGGAGCGCGCTCAAATTTCGAGGGTGGTCCTTCCGCGCTGGCCGCAGGCCTGACGGGTCGTGTGCCACGTTATGGCTATCACTTAGACGCGATCCGACAGGCCTCAATCCGCCTGCGTTTGCACTGGACCCCGCGGGAGCTTAGCGAATGGGGTGCACTAGGCGGTGTGGTCGGCCGCCTTACGGGTAACTACTGGCAGGTGCCGGTGATTGAGGGCCTCGACAGGTTTCCTGGATCGGACGAGCTAAAGCACTTTGGCGCGGCGATGGCGAGTTTTGGTTCTACGCCGCTGTTCCACTTAGTGGGTATTACGCCGGAGGCGTATAGCCTTGCCGCGGTCGGGGGTGACAAACTCAGCATAGCGCACCATATCGGGGAAGCGGAGGTGCGAGCGCTTAGCGAGTCCTACGGCGTCGGCACGGCCGTCGATGTCGTGGTGTTTTCAGCGCCACAATTGAGCCTGTTTGAATTGCGCGACCTTGCCGCCTTATCGCTGGGACGCCATTTCAAACGCCCTTTGCTCGCTGTAACCAGCCCCCAGGTTAAGCCTGACTGTGACCGCCTGGGCTATACCGCCACGATTGAAGCGGCAGGTGGAAATGTGCTTTCAGGAAACTGTTTCTACCAGTCATATGCGCGGGAAATGAGCGAGACAAAGGGTTGGAAGAGGCTGGCCACGAACAGCGCCAAAGTGGTCAACATCGTGGGCGGATATGGGTATTTACCGATGCTGGCATCAATGCGTGCCTGCGTTGATGCGGCGGAATCCGGAGAACTGAAATGAATTCCCTAGTTCACGCATATGTCGCACAGCATGCTATGGGGAGTCGGATTGTGGGTCAGGCGCTGGTGGCGCATGATGGATTCTCGGCCCGGTACGATTTGAACAGGCTGAGCGGCGTATTCTCCCGGCCGACTCACAAGCTAAGTGGCCAATCCTACGTTAACAAGGTACTCGTGCTTGATACTGCCAAAGGCGGCGTTGCCACTGCCTGGATGCTGTATGAAATGCGCGCCCGTAACATGGCGCCGGCGGCTATTGTCCTTAACTCAATCAACAGCATTCTCGTCCAAGGGGCCGCATTAGGAGATGTGGCGATATTGGCCGGTTTTGAGGTAGACATTACGTCTAAGATCTCGCACGGCTCCTTCGTTGAGGTCGATCCGCAAGCCAGGACCATCCGCCTGCTAGCGCCGCACGAACTCGTATTTTCAAATGAGCCGCCGGATGGGAGCCGACCTATCTATGGCCCGTGAAGGCGGCTAACCGGTTCGCTAGGGAGCCAAGGCATCGTCCTGCCACTATTCTTGATGCATCCCATGGGATGAATCCGTACTGTGCGGCGCCATGGCATGATTTGCCTGCGAAGCCGCCCGCGCCGCCATGGTGCAAAGGCATGTGGCGCACACAGGAAGCTCTTGTATGAACGATCGGAATTTGTGCCCGCGCGGGCCGTTGCAGCAGATGCATGCGCTGCAGGCGATGGGCAGGGCGGCGCTGTGGAGGCCCCGGTGAGCCAGGCTCCCAGGATGCCCGTGGGGGTTAGCGCCGAGGCGGCGCAGTTGCTTGAGCGCGCCTATGCGATCGACAGCGACGAAAAATCGCGTGCGCTGTACCGCGACTGGGCCGAAACCTACGATGAGACCATGCTCACCGGGCTCAACTACCTGTCGCCGGCCAAGGTCGCCGACCTGCTCGCGCTCCATCTGCACGACCGCAGCGCGTCGATCCTGGATATCGGCTGCGGCACCGGCTTGGCGGGCCAGGGTCTGGCCTCGCACGGGTTTCGCCACATCGATGGCCTGGACATTTCGCCAGAGATGATGGAGGTGGCCAAGCGCCGTGGCGTGTACCGGCATTTCATCACCGCCGACCTTAACCGGGTGCTCGATCTTCCGTCAGCGCAGTACGACGGCGCCACCTGCTCGGGTACTTTCACCCACGGGCATGTGGCAGCACCTTGCCTGGACGAAGTGTTTCGCATCCTCAAGCCCGGTGCGCCTTTTGCGTTCACGGTCAAGCTCGAGGTGTGGGAGTCGCTCGGTTTCAAGGACAAGTTGCTGGAACTGGGCGCACGCGGACGAATCACCTGCTTGGCTTTTGTGCACGACACCCACTACGCGAGTTCGGCGCAGCCCGACGGGGTTTTTTGCGTTTACGC
>CAISIP010000162.1 GCA_903885415.1 uncultured beta proteobacterium | reverse complement strand
TTGTTCGCGGTGTCGCCGGTGGGTGCCGTCGTTGCCATGTTTGCTCCGATTCCGGCCGACCTGGGAGTGATACCCCCTGAACGATCAACCGATACCCCGAAAGATACCCCCGCTAGGACATGGCTGGCAATAGCACACGTTGGACGGCAGAAAACAAAAAAGCCCCGTGGTCAGGGGCTTTTTGGGGTGTTTTGAGGTCTGTGTTGGACTGCAAAAAACGTATTCCTGGCGGAGAGGGCGGGATTCGAACCCGCGGAGGGTTTTACCCCTCGCACGCTTTCCAGGCGTGTGACTTAAACCGCTCATCCACCTCTCCGGTGCCGGGAATTGTATCAGCGCGCTCCCGCGCTTTGGGGCTGGCGCCGCTTCGCAGCGGGGCGGCGCTCAGGCTGTCTTGGTGGCCTGCACCATTTGCATGGCGGAGCCGATGAGCGTCGCTACCTCGCCCATATGGCTCGGTACGATCAGCGTCGTCTTGGCCTCGGTGGCGACCCGGCTGTAGGCCTCGATAGCCTTTTCGGCCACCTTGAGTTGCACCGCCTGCTCGCCGCCAGGCTGTCGGATGGCCGCTGCGATGCGCTCAATGGCCTGCGCGGTGGCTTCGGCCACTGCAAGGATGGACTGCGCGTCGCCCTGGGCCTTGTTGATGACCGCCTGCTTTTCCCCCTCCGATCGCGCGATGAAGGCCTCACGCTCGCCGGTGGCGATGTTGATCTGCTCCTGCCGCCGGCCCTCGGAGGCTGCGATCAGCGCGCGCTTTTCCCGCTCCGCGGTGATCTGCGACTGCATCGCGTGCAGGATTTCCTTGGGCGGCGTCAGGTCTTTGATTTCATAGCGCAGCACCTTCACGCCCCAGTTCAGCGCCGCCTCGTCGATCGCCGCGACGACCTGTGAGTTGATGATCGCGCGCTCTTCGAATGTCTTGTCGAGTTCCAGCTTTCCGATCACCGAGCGCAGCGAAGTCTGCGCCAGTTGGGAAATCGCCATGATGTAGTTTGACGAACCGTAGCTCGCGCGCATCGCGTCGGTGACCTGGAAATACAGGATGCCGTCGACCTGCAATTGCGTGTTGTCGCGGGTGATGCAGACCTGGCTCGGTATGTCGAGCGGTATTTCCTTGAGCACATGCTTGTAGGCGACGCGGTCGATGAACGGAACCAGTATGTTGAGTCCTGGCGTCAGGGTGCCGTGGTACTTTCCAAGGCGTTCGACGACCCAGGCGTGCTGTTGCGGGACCACCTTGATCGAGCGCGAAATGAAGATGACGGCGATGACGAAGACGATGATGGCGAGGGTCATGATGGGTTCCATGGTGCGGGTAGGTCCGTTGTTCTGGGCGGGCGCAGCCGCTAGATTTTTTCCAGCAGCAGTCGGCTGCCCACGATCTCGACGACCCGGTGCGCGCCGCCCGCCGGCACCGCATCGCCCCGATGTAGCGCGGCCCAGTCAGCGCCGCGGTAATGGACGGTGGCGCTGCCATCGTCGTTCCAATGGTCCACCTGGACCATCTCGCCGATGTCCAGGTGGAGATCGCGGTTGGCGCCCGCTTGCGGGGCACCGTTTGGGTCGCGCTGGCGCAGGTGCCAGCCCAGCACCGACCCGCCGCCGACCGCTGCTGCCACCACAAACTGGAGCGCTAGCGCGCCGCCCAGGTGCGCCGACAGGGCTGCCGCCGCCAGACCCAAGGCGAGCATCAGCAGGTAAAAGCTGCCGCTCAACAACTCGAGCGCAACTGCAGCTCCGGCTGCCATCCACCAAAGCGTCGATTCGTCCATCGCGATCCTTTGTCTTGGTTGCCCCGCATTTTGCGGCAATTCCACAAGGCGTAGCGCACGCCATGTTCCGAATTCCTTACACTGCGCGCCTGTCTGCACTTTTTATGCTTGGCCGCAAGGCAGGGAGCCCCAATGAAATTCCGCTTTCCAATCGTCATCATCGACGAAGACTTCCGTTCTGAAAACACCTCGGGGCTGGGAATCCGCGCCCTTGCGCAGGCGATCGAAAGCGAGGGCTTCGAGGTGCTTGGGGTGACCAGCTACGGCGACCTGTCGCAGTTTGCGCAGCAGCAGTCGCGCGCGAGTGCCTTCATTTTGTCGATTGACGACGAGGAGTTCACGCCCGGCCCTGACCTTGATCCCGCGGTGCTCAGCCTGCGCCAGTTCATCGAGGAGGTGCGGCGCAAGAACCTTGATGTTCCGATCTATGTCTATGGCGAAACCAAGACCTCGCGCCATATCCCGAACGCCATCTTGCGCGAGCTGCATGGCTTCATCCACATGTTCGAGGACACGCCGGAGTTTGTCGCGCGCCACATCATCCGCGAGGCCAGGAGTTACCTGGAGGGCGTGCAGCCGCCTTTCTTCAAGGCGCTGCTCGACTACGCCGAGGACGGATCCTACTCGTGGCATTGCCCGGGCCACTCGGGGGGCGTGGCTTTCCTCAAGAGCCCGGTGGGCCAGATGTTTCACCAGTTTTTCGGCGAGAACATGCTGCGCGCAGACGTCTGCAACGCGGTGGAGGAACTTGGCCAGCTGCTGGACCACACCGGGCCCATCGCGGCGTCCGAGCGCAACGCGGCGCGTATCTTCAACGCCGACCACTGCTTCTTCGTCACCAATGGAACGAGCACCTCGAACAAGATCGTCTGGCACCACTGCGTCGCGCCCGGTGACGTGGTGGTGGTCGACCGTAATTGCCACAAGTCGATCCTGCACGCGATCATCATGACCGGTGCGGTGCCGGTATTCCTAAAGCCCACGCGCAACCATTTCGGCATCATCGGTCCGATACCCAAGGAGGAGTTCGAGCCGGCGGCGATCCAGGCCAAGATCCGCGCCAATCCGCTGCTCAAGGGCGTCGACGCCGGGACGGTGAAACCACGCGTGCTGACGATCACCCAGTCGACCTACGACGGTGTCTTGTACAACACCGAAACCATCAAGGGGATGCTCGACGGCTATGTAGAGAACCTGCACTTCGACGAGGCCTGGCTGCCGCACGCGGCTTTCCATCCGTTCTATGGCACGTACCACGCGATGGGCAAGAAGCGGCCCCGGCCCCGAGAGGCCATGGTCTACGTCACCCAGTCGATCCACAAGCTGCTCGCCGGAATCAGCCAGGCCAGCCATGTGCTGGTGCAGGACGCGCAGGAAACCAAGCTGGACCGCCACTTGTTCAACGAGGCCTACCTGATGCACACCAGCACCAGCCCGCAGTACAGCATCATCGCCAGCTGCGATGTGGCCGCGGCGATGATGGAGCCCCCGGGCGGCACCGCGCTGGTGGAAGAGAGCATCGCCGAGGCGCTCGACTTTCGTCGCGCGATGCGAAAGATCGACGACGAGTACGGCGCCGATTGGTGGTTCAAGGTCTGGGGCCCCGAGCGGCTGGTTGACGAAGGCATCGGTCGCGCCGACGACTGGATCATCAAGGGCGAGTCACGCAACGCGAAGGCCGGCGTGAACTGGCACGGCTTTGGCAAGATGGCGGCCGGCTTTAACATGCTCGACCCGATCAAGTCGACCATCGTCACGCCGGGAATGGATCTGAACGGCAAGTTCGCCAAGACCGGCATTCCGGCGAGCATCGTCACCAAGTTTTTGGTCGAGCACGGTGTGGTGGTCGAGAAGACCGGGCTGTACAGCTTCTTCATCATGTTCACCATTGGCATCACCAAGGGCCGATGGAACACCTTGCTGACGGCGTTGCAGCAGTTCAAGGACGACTATGCCAAGAACCAGCCGATGGCGCGTATCCTGCCCGAGTTTTGCCAGAACAATCCCAAATACGACAAGATGGGGCTGGCCGATCTGTGCCATTTTGTGCACGAGCTGTACGCGCGTTACGACATAGCGCGGCTGACGACCGAGATGTACCTCAGCGATCTGGCACCGGCGATGAAGCCCAGCGACGCTTACGCCCAGATTGCGCGGCGCAAGACCGAACGGGTCGAGATAGACGATCTGGAGGGCCGGGTGACGGTCGGGCTGGTGACGCCGTATCCGCCGGGTATCCCGCTGTTGATACCGGGCGAGGTGTTCAACCGCAAGATCGTCGACTACCTGAAGTTTTCGCGTGAGTTCAACGCCCAGTGCCCGGGCTTCGGTACCGACATTCACGGGCTGGTAACGCAGGAGGACGAGTCCGGCCGGCTGCGTTACTACGCCGACTGCGTGCTGCCCGATGCGGTTGCTGCGTGCGCCGCGCTGCCCCGTCGTGAAGCGGCGCCGGCGCGCTGACCCGATCCGCGTTCAGGCTGCGCCCGGCTCGACCTGCGCGATCGCGACCTTGTTGAAGCCGCCGTCGACATGGGTGATCTCGGCGGTGACGCCGGCCGCCAGGTCGCTGAGCAGGAAGGCCGCGACATTGCCGACGTCGTCGATGCTGATGTTGCGCCGCAGGGGCGCGGCGTTGGCGACCACGCCCAGCAGCTTGCCAAAGTCTTTGATGCCGCTGGCCGCCAGCGTCCTGATCGGGCCCGCGCTGACGCCGTTGACACGCGTTCCGCGCGCGCCCATCGCCTCGGCCAGGTAGCGTACCGAGGCCTCGAGCGATGCCTTGGCCAGGCCCATGGTGTTGTAGTTCGGAACGATGCGCTCGGCGCCAAGGTAGGTTAGCGTCAGCAGCGCCGATTTGTCGCTCAGGTAGGGCAGGGCCGCCTTGGCCATTGCGGCGAAGCTGTAGGCGCTGATGTCGTGCGCGATGCGGTAGTTCTCGCGCGTCAGACCATCCAGAAAATTCCCCGCGATGGCCTCGCGTGGCGCAAAGCCGATGCTGTGGACCAGGCCGTCAAACTTGGGCCAGCTCTGCGCGAGGTCGGAAAATAGTTTGTCGATCTGCGCGTCATCGCCGACATCGCAATCGAAGATCAGATGGGAGCCGAAGTCCGCCGCGAATTCGGTGATGCGCTCGCGAAAGCGCTCGCCGACATAGCTGAAAGCCAGTTCTGCGCCCTGGGCATGGCAGGCCCGGGCGACGCCGTAGGCGATGGAGCGGTTGCTCAGCACGCCGGTGATCAACAGTTTCTTGCCAGCCAAAAAGCCCATGGAAGCACCCTGGAAAAAGTATTGCAGAATTGTCGCATGCGCAACTTGATGCTTTGTCTGCTGTGCCTCGCCGGTTTTCCGGGCTGGGCCGCGCACGGCTACGCGCTGTGGGGAGACCTCAAGTACCCGGCGGGGTTTAGCCACTTCGACTATGTCAACCCGGCGGCGCCCAAGCGCGGCGAACTGCGGCTGGTGAGCAACCTGCGGGTCTCCACCTTTGACAAGTACAACCCCTTCACCATCAAGGGCAACGCGCCGGCCTATCTTTCGGCGCTGATGTTCGACTCGCTGCTGTCGGGTTCGCTCGACGAGACCGGCTCCGGCTACGGACTGCTTGCCAGCGACGTGGCGCTGGCGCCCGACGGGCTTTCTGTCACTTTCCAGTTGCATGCGCAGGCCCGCTTTCACAATGGCGACCCGGTGCTGGCGGCGGATGTCAAACACAGCTACGACACCCTGATGGGGCCGCACACCTCGCCGGCCTACAAGAGCCTGCTCGAGGACGTTGCGGGTCTCGATGTGCTGGACGACCGCAGCGTGCGCTACCGGTTCAAGAAGCCGAACCGGGAGCTTGCGCTGACGGTCGGGGGTTTGCCGGTCTTCAGCCGGCAGTGGGGCGTCGAGAACGGCAAGCCCAAATCTTTCGACAAGGTGGTGATGGACTTCCCGATCGGCAGCGGGCCCTACCGTATCGGGCCGGTGAAGTTTGGCCGCGACATCACTTACCTGCGCGACCCCACCTACTGGGCGCGCGACCTCAACGTCCGCCGTGGCACCAGCAATTTCGAACGCATCACGGTGAAGATCTACAAGGACAGCACCGCGCGGCTGGAGGCGCTGAAGGCCGGTGAGTTCGACCTGATGCGTTTCTTTTCGGCGGGCGACTGGGCGCGCCGGGTCAATGGCAAGCGCTTTGACAGCGGCGAACTGGTGAAGGCCGAGTTCAAGCACCGGCTGCCTTCGGGCTTCCAGAGCTATGTGCTCAACACCCGCCGCCCGGTTTTAAACGACGCACGGGTCCGCGAGGCACTCGGGCTGGCGATGGACTACGAGTGGATGAACCGCCAGATGTTCTACAACTCGTATCAGCGGGTCAACGGCCTTTTTGGCAACACCGATTGCCAGGCCAAGGGGCTTCCCGCACCCGAGGAACTGGCGCTGCTCGAACCCTGGCGCAAGGAAGTTCCCGCGGCGGTCTTTGGCCCGATGACGGTACCGCCGCGCACCGACGGCGACTCCTCGCTGCGCGCCAACCTGCGCCGCGCGCAGTCGCTGCTCAAGGACGCGGGCTGGGAGGTGCGCGACGGCAAGCTGCGCAACGCCGCCGGCGAGGCTTTTGTGATCGAGTACCTTGACAGCAACGACGGCGGCGCGCGGGTCATCACGCCTTGGGCACGCAGCCTGGAAAAGATCGGCGTGACTTTGAACTTCCGGCCGGTCGACTTCGCGCTGTACCAGCAGCGGCTGCAAAAGTTCGAGTTCGATATGGTGTCCATCGCCTATCAGGGAACCCACAGCCCGGGCCAGGAATACGCCGATATGTTCGGCAGCAAGGCCGCCGACATAGAGGACGCGGGCAATTTTTCCGGAGTCAAGAGCCCGGCGATCGACGCCCTGATCGTGCGCATGACCGGCGCCAAGACAAAGGCCGAACTGCTGCCGGCTTGCCGCGCGCTCGAACGCGTCATCAGCCATAGCCACCTGCTCATCCCGCAGTGGACCGCATCCACCCACCGCATCGTCTACAACGCCTGGCGACTGGAACGCCCGGCGCTGATGCCGCCTTATGTGCTGGGCGAGGCCTGGGCTATCGACACCTGGTGGGCGAAATAGCCATGTTCAACTACATCCTCAAGCGTCTTTTACTGATGGTCCCCACACTGCTGGGGGTGTTGCTGCTGACTTTTGTGGTGATCCAATTCGTTCCTGGCGGGCCGGTCGAGCAGTACATGGCAGAAGCCAAGACCGGGGCCGGTGCCAGCGCGGAGGGCGGCGGCATGAGCTACCGTGGCGCGCAGGGCGTGGACCCCAAGCGCATTGAGCAGATCAAGGCGCTGTACGGCTTTGACAAGCCGGCCCACGAGCGCTTCGTTCAGATGCTCGGCCAGTTCGCGCGCTTTGACCTTGGACGGAGCTTTTTCCAGAACAAGGATGTCGGGCAACTCCTGGTTGAGAAGTTGCCGGTCTCGATCAGCCTCGGTTTGTGGACCTTCTTCCTAAGCTACCTCGTGGCGGTGCCGCTTGGCGTGGCCAAGGCGGTGCGCGCCGGATCGCGCTTTGACTTCTTCACCACCTTGCTGGTGCTGCTGGGCTACGCGATTCCCGGTTTTGTGCTGGGCGTCGCGCTGCTGGTCATCTTCGGTGGGCAGTTGCAGTGGTTCCCGCTGCGCGGCCTGATATCGAGCAACTGGGAAGACATGGGCTGGGGCGCCAAAATCGTCGACTACCTCTGGCATATTGCGATGCCGGTGACGGCGATGGTGCTGGGAAGCTTTGCCGTCACCACCATGCTGACCAAGAACGCCTTCCTGGAAGAGATCCGCAAGCAGTATGTCGTGACCGCCCGGGCCAAGGGTCTGGGTGAGCGCCAGGTGCTGTGGAAGCATGTGTTTCGCAACGCGCTGATACCCATCGTGACCGGCTTTCCGGCCGCCTTTGTGGGTGCTTTCTTCACCGGTTCCTTATTGATCGAGACGCTTTTTTCGCTCGACGGGCTGGGGCTGTTGAGTTACGAGAGCGTGATCCGGCGCGACTATCCGGTGGTGTTGGGAACGCTGTACCTGTTTACCCTGATCGGCCTGGTGACCAAGCTGATTTCAGACTTGTGCTACGTCTGGGTCGATCCGCGAGTTCGATTTGACTGATATGGCCGCAGCCGAAAAAAACCCTGCAACAGACGCCCGGGACAAGGCCGGGCCGGCGGTTCGCGTCGCCAGCCTTTCGCCGGCCCGCAGGGCATGGCTGCGTTTTAGGCGCAACCGGCTGGGCTACTGGAGCCTGCTGGCTTTTTGCACATTGCTGCTGCTGAGCCTGTTCGCCGAGGTGATCAGCAACGACCGGCCGCTGATGGTCCGCTACGAGGGCAAGACCTACTTCCCGATGGTCAAGGAGTATTCGGAGAGGACATTTGGCGGCGACTTTGAAACCGCCACCGATTACCTCGATCCGTTCATTCGCGAGCGTCTCGCGCGCCCGGGCAACTGGGCCTTGTTCGCGCCCAACCCTTATGGGCCCAAGACGCTGAACTATTTCGCCTCCGAACCCAACCCCTCGCGGCCGACGTGGGCCAACCTGCTCGGCACCGACGACCGTGGCCGCGACATGCTGGCGCAGCTGATTTATGGCTTTCGCGTCAGCGTGCTGTTCGCGCTGGCGCTGACCGCTACCGGCGTATTGCTGGGTGTCCTCGCCGGCGCCTTGCAGGGATTCTTCGGCGGCAGAACCGATCTGGCTTTCCAGCGCTTCATCGAGGTTTGGGGATCCATGCCCGAGTTGTACCTGCTGATCATCTTTAGCGCGATCTTCTCGCCCAGCCTGATTCTGCTGCTGCTGCTGCTGAGCCTCTTCGGATGGATGGGCCTGTCGGACTATGTGCGTGCCGAGTTTCTGCGCAACCGTCAACTCGACTATGTGCGCGCCGCCCGGGCGCTGGGCGTGGGCAATTGGCAGATCATCACCCGCCATGTGCTGCCCAACAGCCTGACGCCGGTTGTGACCTTCCTGCCATTTCGCATGAGCGGCGCGATTCTGGCGCTGACCTCGCTGGATTTCCTGGGGCTGGGCGTTCCGCCCGGGACCCCGTCGTTGGGCGAGTTGCTGTCGCAAGGCAAGAACAACATCGACGCCTGGTGGATATCGATTTCGACTTTCGTGGTGCTGGTGCTCACGCTGCTGTTGCTGACCTTCATGGGCGACGCGTTGCGCGACGCGCTCGATCCGCGCAAGGCCGATCAGGATCCGGCTCATGATGCGAAGGCAGCAGCATGAAGCTGCTTGAGGTGCGCGGCCTGCGGGTGGCTTTCGACGGCAAGGAGGTCGTCAAGGGAATCGACTTCTCGATTGCGCGCGGCGAGAAGCTGGCGCTGGTCGGCGAGTCGGGTTCCGGCAAGACGGTCACTGCGCTGAGCCTGCTGCGACTGGCGATGAACGCGCGCTGCAGCGGCGCGGCCAATTTTGAAAGAGACGGCGCAAGCGCCGACCTGCTCGCGATTCCCGAGCAGGAAATGCGTGCGATCCGTGGCCAGGACATCGCGATGATCTTTCAAGAGCCGATGACGGCGCTGAATCCGCTGTTCACGGTCGGTGAGCAGATCGCCGAAGTCCTGCAACTCAAGCAGGGACTCGACGCCGCGCGCTGCGCTGGGGCCACTGTTGCGTTGCTGCAGAGCACCGGCATTGCCGAGGCCGCACGGCGTGCCAAGTCCTTCCCGCACCAACTCTCCGGGGGGCAGCGCCAGCGCGCGATGATCGCGATGGCGCTGGCGTGCAAGCCCAAACTGCTGCTCGCTGACGAGCCGACCACGGCGCTCGATGTGACGGTGCGCGCGCAAATACTCGAGCTGCTGGCAGACCTGCAAAAAGAGTATGGGATGGCGGTGCTGATGATCACCCACGACCTGAATCTGGTGCGCAAGTTTGCGGACCGGGTGGCGGTGATGGAGGATGGTCATATCGTCGAGTACGGGCCAGTCGCCGAGGTGTTCGCCAGCGCCCAGCACACCTATACCCGTAAGCTGATCGACAGCCGGCCGGTGCGCAATGTCGTCGAGGCGATCGCGGGCGCCGACGCGCCGGCGCGCCTGATGGACGCCGAGGCCATCGGCGTTTCCTATCCGGTGTCGCTGCCGGGGCTGCGCGGCTGGTTTGGCAAGGGCGCTTTCGTCGCGGTTCGCGACGCCAGTTTTTCCATCGCTGCAGGTCAGACCTTGGGCGTCATCGGCGAATCGGGCTCCGGCAAGTCCACCCTGGCGCTGGCCGCGCTGGGTTTGCAGGCATTCACCGGTGCGCTGGAACTGGACGGTCAGCGCTGGGGTAGCGGCGCCGCGTCGGACAAGGCGCTGCGCCGTAGCGTGCAGGTTGTTTTTCAGGATCCGTTTTCCTCGCTGTCGCCGCGCATGACGGTGGAGGAAATTGTCGGTGAGGGCCTGTTGGTGCACCGCCCCGGGCTCGACGCGTCGATGCGCCAGAGAAGTGTGCTGCAGATTCTGGGCGAGGTCGGCCTAGAGGAGCTGCAGTTTCCCAACCTGCTGAGTCGCTACCCGCATGAATTCTCGGGTGGCCAGCGCCAGCGCATAGCGATTGCGCGCGCACTGATCGTTTCGCCGCAACTGCTGGTTCTCGACGAGCCGACCAGCGCGCTGGATGTGACGATACAAAAGCAGGTGCTGGACCTTTTGCAGCGGTTGCAGCGCGAGCGTGGCCTCGGCTATTTGCTGATCACGCACGACGTCGACGTCATTCGGGCGATGGCGCACCAGGTGCTGGTGATGAAGGATGGCGCGATCGTCGAGGCGGGCGACGTGCGCGCGGTGCTCGACGCGCCGCAGCACGCTTATACCCGAACCCTGGTGGCAGCGGGCTCCTGAACGCAGGGGCAAAGCCCCCGCTGCTGGCGGCGACGCGAAAGCCGCAGCGGCCCGGTTTTTACGGTAGAATGCTGGCTTCACGACCAAACGGGCGGGTTCACACCGCCCGTTTTTTTTGGTCGAACGGAATTCGACCTTATTGAAAACCCTGGTTTTGGGACTCAAATCGATTGGCGCTGCAGCAGATTGTTGAACAAACCGTGACGGGTCTGGGGTACGACTTGGTGGAAATCGAGCGTACGGCGGGGGGCCTGCTGCGCATCACGATCGACCGGCCATGGCTGCCGCAGACGGTCGGGGCTCTGCATGAGTCGGTCCATGTGGAAGATTGCGAGAAGGTGACGCGGCAGTTGCAGTTTCTGCTGGAAGTGGAGGCGGTGGATTACAAGCGCTTGGAGGTGTCCTCTCCTGGTATAGACCGCCCGTTGCGCGGCGAGCGCGATTTTGAGCGCTTTGCCGGTGCGGTGGTCGATATCACGCTCAAGGCGCCAATGGGATCGGCGTCGCAGGGACAGGTCAACGCCAACCGCAAGAAATTTCGCGGCACGCTCGAGCGGGTGTCGCAGGCCGGTCAGGCGCCGTCCTGGCAGATCGTCTGGAGCGATCCGTTGGCGGTCAAACCGGGGCAACGGGTGAGCAAGAAGCGCCTGCCGGCACCGGTGCACGCGTTGGGATTTTTGCTCGACGAGCTGCGGGAGGCGCGGCTGGCACCTATCGTCAGCTTCAAGGGGCGCGGGGGGGCGCCGCAGGAGGAGCCCGGGGAGGCGACTGGCGAGGAGCGAACGGATGGAACCGGTTTGTAGGGTAGCGGGAGCCGGCGTTGCTGCAGGATGGCGGCGGCTGGATTGGACTGACCAAGGAGAGTAATGGCATGAATCGCGAAATGTTGATGTTGGTGGACGCCATCTCACGCGAAAAGAGCGTGGAGCGGGATGTTGTCTTTGCAGCTGTCGAGGCGGCGCTGGCGCAGGCGACCAAGAAGCTGTACGTGGGCGACGTCGACATCCGGGTTGCGCTCGATCGCGACAGCGGCGATTACGAGACCTTCAGGCGCTGGCACGTGGTTCCCGACGAGGCGGGACTGCAGCTGCCGGACCAGGAAATTCTTCTCTTTGAAGCCAAGGAGCAGATAGCCGATGTGGAGGTTGACGAATACATCGAAGAGTCGATCGAGTCGGTGCCAATCGGCCGCATTGGCGCGATGGCGGCCAAGCAGGTGATCCTGCAAAGAATACGCGATGCCGAGCGTGAAATGTTGCTTAACGATTTCATGTCGCGCGGCGAGAAGATTTTTGTCGGTACCGTCAAGCGCATGGATAAGGGCGACATCATCGTCGAGAGCGGCCGCGTCGAAGGACGCCTGCGGCGCAACGACATGATCCCCAAGGAGAATCTGCGCTCGGGCGATCGGGTGCGCGCGATGATCATGGAGGTGGACCTCACGCTGCGTGGCGCGCCCATCATCCTGTCGCGCTCGTCGCCGGAGTTCATGATGGAACTCTTTCGCAACGAGGTTCCGGAGATCGAGCAGGGTCTGCTGGAGATCAAATCCTGCGCCCGCGACCCCGGTTCGCGTGCCAAGATCGCCGTGCTGTCGCACGATAAGCGGGTGGACCCGATCGGCACCTGCGTTGGCGTTCGCGGAACGCGTGTCAACGGCGTCACCAACGAGCTCGCCGGTGAGCGGGTCGATATTGTCTTGTGGAGCGAGGATCCGGCACAGTTCGTGATCGGCGCCTTGGCGCCGGCCAATGTCTCGTCGATCGTCGTTGACGAAGAGCGCCACGCGATGGACGTGGTGGTGGATGAGGAAAATCTGGCGATTGCGATCGGACGCGGGGGGCAGAATGTTCGGCTCGCATCGGACCTGACCGGTTGGAAAATCAACATACTCGACGCGACCGAGTCGGCGCAAAAGCAGGCGACTGAAACCGATGCCAGCCGCAAGCTGTTCATGGCAAAGCTCGACGTCGACGAGGAAATTGCCGATATCCTGATTGCGGAAGGCTTCACCAGCCTGGAAGAGGTGGCCTATGTGCCGCTGCAGGAAATGCTCGAGATCGAGAGCTTCGACGAGGACACGGTCAACGAGTTGCGCACCCGTGCCAAGGACGCCTTGCTGACGATGGAGATCGCGCACGAGGAAAACGTGGATGCGGTATCGCAGGACCTGCGCACACTCGAAGGCCTCGACGCCGAGTTGATCGGAAAACTGGCAGACAGTGGAATCCATTCGCGCGACGATCTTGCCGACCTGGCGGTCGACGAGCTCACAGAAATCACCGGCCAGTCCGAGGACGAAGCCAAAACCTTGATCATGAAAGCACGCGCCCATTGGTTTGCCAATGAAGCCGTCTCTCACGAGTAATGGTCATGAAAGGTAGCACAACAAATGTCCAGTACGACCGTCGCCGAGTTTGCCAGCGAACTCAAGAAGTCTCCCGCCACGCTGCTTGAGCAGCTCAAGTCGGCAGGCGTGGCCAAGGTGGCCGCGACCGACACCCTGACCGATTCCGACAAGCACAGCTTGTTGAACTTCCTGCAGCTGAGCCACGGCACGGCGCCGGCGGAGCGCAAGAAGATTACGCTGGTGAAGAAGTCGACCAGCGAGATCAAGCAGGCCGACTCGACCGGCAAAGCCCGAACGATTCAGGTCGAGGTGCGCAAGAAGCGCACCTTTGTTCGTCGCGAAGACGAGGTCGCTGCGGAGGTCGTAGCGCCTGTCGCGGCGGAGCCGGCCCCCCCCGTGCAGCTGATCGACCATGCCGAACTCGCGCGCCGCGAGGAAGAGGCGCGTCGACAGGCGGAATTCATCCGTCGCCAAGAAGAGGAACTGGCGCAGTCGCGCCTGCAGCGCCAGCAACAGGAGGCGCGCGCGCGCGCCCTGGCCGAGTCCGCCGCAGCCCAGGAGCAGGAAGCGGTGGCGAAGACGCCTGAGGCTGCTGCGGCAGGAGACGACACGGCGGCGGTGCAGGCCAAGGAAGACCAGGTTGCGGCGGCCAAGGCCGCTGTGGCGCAGGCCCGTGCCGACGCGCTCCAAAAGGTGGCGGCCGAGTCCAAAGCGCGTGCCGATGAAGAGTCGGCCCGCGCGGCCGACCTGGCAACCCGCAGGCGCAAGGCGGAGTCGGAGGCGGCGGCAATTCGCGTCATGATGTCCACGCCCAAGAAGGTGCTGGTTGCCAAGAAGCCCGAGGAGCCCAAGCCAGCCGTTGTTGCCGACGCGGCCAAGGGCGTC
>CAISIP010000161.1 GCA_903885415.1 uncultured beta proteobacterium | reverse complement strand
CATGCAGATGGACGCCGGACTCGACACCGGCGACATCCTGTTAGCCGAGTCGCTGCCGATCCGGCACGGCCTTGTCGCGCCAGACACGAGCGCAAGCCTGCACGACAAACTGGCGGCGATGGGCGCCGAGCTGATTGTGCAGGCCTTGCAACTGGCGGCCGCTGCGGGGCTAAGGGCGCGCCGCCAATCGCAGGCCGGCGTGACGTACGCCAGCAAGGTGGATAAGGCGCAGGCCGAGGTCGACTGGGAGTCGAGTGCCGACTTGGTGGAGCGCCGTGTGCGGGCCTTCAACCCGGCGCCTGGCGCCTGGACCATGCTCGGCGACGAGGTGTTCAAACTGTGGCGCTGCGAGCGCCTTGATGCCGTGGCCGGACACGGCACGGCCGGCGGAACGGTTCTGCAAGCCGATGCGCGGGGCATTGATGTCGCTTGTGGCGCGGGCGTGTTGCGCCTGACCGAATTGCAGCGGGCTGGCGGAAAGCGCCTGGACGTCGCCGCGTTCCTGCGCGGCTTTGCGCTGCCGCCGGGTTTGCAGTTCGGCCGCAAGTGCGACCTGGCCTGATGTTCCTGCGCCGTTCCAATTACAGCCACCCCGAGTTCAGGGCGGGCGTGCGCGACTTTCAACGCGTCGCTCCGGGCATCGCCGCCTGGGGCCTGATGACGGGCGTCGCGATGGTGCAGTCTGGCATGGGCGTCGTCGAATCGCTGCTGATGGCCTTGCTGGTATTCGCCGGCAGTTCCCAACTCGCTGCGATCCCGCTGATTCTCGCTGGCGCCCCCTTGTGGATCATCTGGGCCACCGGATTTTGCGTGAACCTGCGCTTCGTCGTCTTCAGCCTGCACCTGCGCCCTTTTCTGGCGCATTTGCCGATGTGGGAGCGCATTTGCCACGGCTATCTGACCGCCGACCTGAGCTATGTGCAGTTCACCAGCCGCTTCGCCCGTCCCGGCGCCAACGCGGCCGAACGTCAGGCGCAGGAAGCCTACCTGGCCGGCAACGACATGGTCAACTGGATGGCCTGGGTTGGCTCCAGCCTGGCCGGTGTCGCGCTGGCCCGGTTGATACCGCAGGACTGGGGGCTGGCTTTCGCCGGCATTCTTTGCCTCGTCGGCATCCTGTGCTCGCTGGCCACGACCCGGCTGCGCCTGGTGTCGGCAGCCGTAGCCGGCGCGGCCGCGGTGGCCGCTTACGGACTGCCGCTCAAGCTCAACATCCTGTTGGCGATAGCGACTGCGGTCCTGGCCTGCATGGTGATAGAAAAGTTTCCGGGCGGCCACGCCGCAAGGCCGTGAGCGATATCGACGGACGGACCGTGGTGGTGGTGTTGGGGTTGGCGCTGATCACCGTGTTGGCGCGCGGATTCTTCCTGATGTCGGGAAAAGCCTGGAGTCTGCCGCACTGGGCGCAGCGCGGCCTGCAGTACGCCCCGATTGCTGCGCTGGCGGCGGTCGTCGTTCCGGAGGTGGTGACCGTCCAGGGGCATCTGGTCAGCAACTGGCAGGACGCCCGGCTGTTCGCGGCGGCCGCCGGGGCCGCTGCTTATTTCTGGCGCAAGGACGTTCTCGTCACGATCGTCGTCGGCATGGCGGTGTACCTGCCCTTGCACATCGGCTGGTCTTGGTGACTTTTTGCGGCATTACGGCCCATGGCGTGACGGGCCATGGCATGGCCTAGGTGATGGCGCGCGCCTACAATTTCCCGGATCCAACCGAGCAGCGCACCCCACCATGAACTTCATTCGATTCTCCGACCTCTGCGCGCAGGGCCGCGTCGCCGGAAAGAAGGTCTTCATTCGTGCCGACCTCAATGTCCCGCAGGATGATTCCGGGCGCATCACCGAAGACACGCGCATCCGCGCCTCGCTCGCGTGCGTGCGCATGGCGCTGGAGGCCGGGGCTGCCGTGATGCTGACCTCGCATTTGGGGCGTCCGACCGAGGGCGTGCTGCGGGCGCAGGATTCTTTGGCGCCGGTGGCGATCAGGATGGGCCAACTGCTGGGGCGGCCGGTGCCGCTGCTGGCCGACTGGGTCGACGGCGTTCGCCTCGATGGACACGAACTGGCGACCGGTCAGCTGGTGATGTTGGAGAATTGCCGCGTCAACCGGGGGGAGAAGAAGAACAGCGACGAGCTGGCCAAAAAAATGGCGTTGCTGTGCGACATTTTTGTGCATGATGCATTCGGTACCGCGCACCGCGCCGAGGCCAGCACCTACGGCATCGCCGCGTTCGCGCCGGTGGCTTGCGCAGGCCCTCTGCTTGCAGCCGAGATAGACGCCATCACCCGCGCGCTGAAGGCGCCCAGGCGGCCGCTGGTGGCGATCGTCGCCGGCTCCAAGGTGTCGACCAAACTCAGCATCCTCAACAGCCTGGCGCGCAATGTCGACCAGTTGATCGTCGGCGGCGGAATTGCCAACACCTTCATGCTGGCAGCGGGCCTGAAGATCGGCAAGAGTCTGGCCGAGCCCGACCTTGTCGATCAGGCCAAGACCGTCATGCGTGCGATGCAGGAGCGCGGCGCAGCGGTTCCGATACCCACCGACGTCGTCACGGCCAAGGTCTTCCAAGCCGACGCGCCTGCCAGTACCAAGGCGGCCACCGAAGTGCAGGACGATGACCTGATCCTGGACATCGGCCCCGAAACCGCGCGCAGGCTGGCCGGTCAACTGATGCAGGCCGGAACCATCGTCTGGAACGGGCCGGTGGGTGTCTTCGAGTTCCCGGCATTCGAGGGCGGGACACGCGCTATCGCGCGGGCCATCGCCGCCAGCAGCGCTTTTTCCATCGCCGGCGGCGGCGACACGCTGGCCGCGATCGCGAAATATGGCATTGAGGACAAGATCGGCTACATCTCCACTGGCGGCGGCGCCTTTCTTGAGGTGCTTGAAGGCAAGACGCTGCCGGCCTTTGACATCCTGGCGCGTCGCTGCGCGTCCTGAGCCGCCGGCGCAGGGCGAGCGCTTGCCCTGTGCGCCATGGGTTCCATGGGAAAATGCGACTTATTTCCAGGAGAACCCCGAATGGCATTGCGTCGCGCCACCAAGATCGTTGCAACATTGGGCCCCGCGTCAAGCGACCCGGCCTTGCTGGAGCAAATGATTCGCGCCGGGGTGAATGTGGTTCGGATGAACTTCAGCCACGGCAAGTCGCAAGACCATATCGACCGGGCGCAGCTGGTGCGCGAAGCGGCGAGGCGCGCCGGTCGGGAGGTGGCGATCATGGCCGACCTGCAGGGCCCAAAAATCCGGGTCGGAAAATTTGCGCAAGGCAGCGTCATGCTGGAGTCCGGCGCCAGCTTCGTACTCGACGCGGGCCGCACCGAACTCGGCGATGTGCACGCTGTCGGACT
>CAISIP010000160.1 GCA_903885415.1 uncultured beta proteobacterium | reverse complement strand
TCACCGGCCAGTGGCTGGCCGTCGACGGCGGCGTTTCGGTGGTCACCGGTGGCTGAGCCGGCGCAAGCCCGTGCGGCCCTGGGCTTTGGTGTCATCATCCCCTTTGTAGACCACCTCGGCATAGAGTTGCTCGGCTTCGAAGAGGGCGCGTCCGAGTTGGCGTTTGCGCCGCGACCCGAGCACCTCAATTCGCTGGGGATGGCGCATGGCGGCGCTACCATGACGCTGCTTGATGTCGCGATGGCGACGGCGGCGCGCAGCGTGCAAATGGAGATGGCGGCGGTGACGATCGAGATGAAGACCAGCTTCATGCGTCCGGCCAGGGGCAGACTGATCGCCAAAGGCCGCATGATGCAGCGCACCGCGACCATGGCATTCACCGAGGCAAGCCTGTATGACGATAAGGGCCGCCTGTGTGCCCACGCTACCGGCACTTTCAAATATGTGCTTCCGAACCCCGCTTGAGCGCCTAATGCGTTGACCTGGCCGCGAACCCTTGGTGGATCCGTGCAACAAGGGCTAATCGGAAGAGATCTTCGCGTCCCGAATGACGCGTCCCCATCGTTCCCGTTCGGCCAGCATGAACTCGCGGAATTGCTGAGGCGACGCGCTTACGGTCGCCTGCGCACCCATGTCGCTAATACGTTTCTGCACCTCCACATCGCGGGCGACCTGCTTCATCGCCTCGAACAACTTTGACACGATGTCGGGAGACATTTTCGGTGGGCCACCCAGTCCGAGCCAGATAATCGCTTCGATGTTGACGCCCGACTCCTTCAGGGTTGGCACATCCGGGACCACTGGTGAACGCTCCCCACCGGTCACTGCAAGCGCACGGAATTTGCCGCCGCGAATTTGACCCAGAGGTGAGGGAAGCGAATCGAACATCATGCTCACTTCGTTGCCCAGAAGGCCCGCGGTCAGTTGGGAGCCCCCCTTATACGGCACGTGCAGGACGTCGGTTCCCGTTTGCTGCTTGAACAGTTCGGTCACGATGTTCGGCCCACTGCCGATGCCAAATGAGCCGTAGGTGAGTTTTCCGGGTTGTGCCTTTGCTGCTTTTATAAGGTCCGTTACATTCTTATAGGGACTGTCTGTCGACACGGCGAGCACATAGGGAAACAGCACGCTCATCGAAATGGGGGTGATGTCGGCGACCGTATCAAAGGCCATGTCCTTCATCAAGTGCGGACTGAAGGTATGCAGGCTCGCGGCCATGAAGACAAGCGTATAGCCGTCGGGAGGGGACTGGATCACCAATTGCGTCCCGATGGTACCTGTAGCCCCCGCGCGATTCTCGACCACTACCGGCTGGCCGAGGATTGGTGCGAGTTTTTGCGCGACAACACGCGCCACATTGTCAGTCGCGCCGCCTGCCGGCCATGGAACCATCAGCTTTATGGTTCGAGCAGGGTATGGTTGTGCCTGCGCAGGCATGGGTGCGGTCAGCGCCATCATTGCCATGGCAAGTAGCAAGCCGAGTTTTTGTGTCGTCATCGAGTGTTCCTTATCCCGCTTTGAACGTACGCATTGGCAATTCGATGGTCGATCCCGCTGCGCCGCCGCATCCGATCTCAAACCTTGGCGGCCGGCCATGCGGAACTTGCGCGTAGTGCAGCGAATCGGCGCCTGCAATGGAAAGTCGCAGCCGGCTGCCTTTGGCGAAGATCCACGAGGTCGGCAAAAGGGAAATTTCCAGTTGCGTGGGTACGCTTGGCTCCAACAACTGTGCATCCTTTCGCTGAAACGATCGGTAAGTCCAGTCGCAGGCGTAATTGTAGGGCGGCAAGCTCGTCTTGCGATGGAGCGCGCGCAGCATTCCTTCTGTCACGTAATGCACATGACCATCCGCGTCGACCTCGCTCAGATACGCGAAGACTGCGGCATCGGTCTCGCTTGCGGAAAATAGTAGCTTTAGCACCGCGTGGCCGGTCAACTCCATCGGCTCCTCGAAGGGCTGCGAGGTGAAATTAAGTAACGCAGTGTCACGGCCGTGCCAGTCCCCGTAGTACTCCGGGATATCAAGCAACCCAAGGCGCTCGTAGCGCGTCTTGCGGCCTGTCGTCGTCCCGAATTCCACCTGATAGGCAACTTTTGTTTCCCGGGAGGGCGGTTGCGCGGAAAGCGCATCGGGGACGAGGTACATCTTGGCACTTCGTGGCACCGGCGGCCACTGGTCGGCAGCTTGCCACACCTCGGCGTGCACACTGAAATAATGGATGCGTTGCTCTAGGTCCAGGCCCGTCTTCCTGCCCATCAGGTAGTGGTCGAAAAATCGAACTACCTCCCCGAACAGGTCGAAGTGCGGTGCTTGTCGGTCGCGCCATGGTGAACCGTTGGTGCGCGCGCCGTGGTCCCATGGCCCTAAAGTTAGAAAGTGATTGTCCCGCTTCAGCGTCATGAATCGACTGATGGCCGCGCTGCTGTAGCCCGAACCGTCGAACCAGCCAGAGCACGAGTAGATCGCTACGTCCTTAGCAAAATATTTGTAGTAAGAAAATGGGCTGCACGCATCCAGCGTGAGTTCGGGGTCGTGCAGCAGGCCCTCGCCCCGAAAGGCGTACTCGGGCGCGGCGTCGTGCAGATTGAAATTCTGGCGATGCTGCTGCATTGCTTGGGTGAGCAGAACGCTGTCGGCATCCTCATCGACGGGATGCGGCCCGCGGAAGGCGGGGTCGCCGAAATAGGCGTACTTCTTGATAGCCTCGGTCAGGTTGTGGTCGAGCGATACGCAGCAGTCGTTGTAGTCCTCGGTCCATATTTTCGATAGCATCCCGCCAGGGTAGAGTTGTTCTGCGTAGATTTCGTTGACAGCGAAAAGTGGCGCTATCGCCTTCACGGCCGGATGGCCGGTCCCGGCGAGGAACAGTGAAGCCGCTCCGGGATAGGAGATGCCGGTAGCGCCAATCTTTCCGTCTGACCATGACTGCTCCACGATCCACTGCGCGATCTGGCCGAAATCCTCACGCTCCTTCGGCGAGCGGAAAGAGTCCCGCGTGCCGAAACTCGCTCCAGTGCCTCGCACGTCGATGACTACCAGTGCGTATCCTCGCGGTACGAAGGCATCCCGATAGCGGCAAGCCATCGGCGTGGATTCTGCGACCGGCCCCTCTGTCTTGAAGCGTCGATAGTAGGGGGTCGCCACGATAATGGTCGGGAACTTGCTTTGCGCATCTGCCGACTGGCGCAAGCTCTGGGGTATGTAAACATCCACTGCGATTTGCACACCGTCACGCATAGTGACGTAGCAGGAAAACGGCTGCGGTGGCAGCGCGTATTCAGGCGGACGCTTTTCCATGTATGCGCTGGGCGGCAGTTTCCAGGCCTTTGAAATATCATCGCGATCCGACATGAAAAATTGCCTCAATGGTTGGCGAACGGTCTGTGCAAGGAGCGTCAGTATATCAACGCAGGGCTATTTTTTAGCGCTATGGCTGGCGCACGATATCGCGCCGCTTTCATGATAGTTCGTGGCGAAAGATGTGTGGGCTTGCACCAGAACCACTGAGCGCTCATGCCGCGAAAATCAACGGCTTGGAAAAGTCAAGCTGACGATGAAAAACGAAGCAGCTCAGTTTCTTTATCGTGCCATTGAAGTGTAGATCGACATCATCGCTCTATTTTCGGCCCCTTAGGTCGGTACGACTAATTTGTTGCGCATTCTCTCTGAGGGTTGTACGTTCATCGTCATTTGGAAAGCGCCCGCAACAACACCAATCGCCACCGCCAATTTCCATGCGAGATCGTAGTTTCCAAAATAGTTGAAGATATACCCGCCACCCCAGGCCCCCAAAAAAGATCCGACCTGATGGCTCATGAAGGCAACGCCCGCCAAAGTAGCCATGAATCGCAGTCCAAACATGTGGACAATTAATCCAGACACGAGGGGCACAACGCCGAGCCACAAAGTGCCCAGGACTGCCCCAAATATGAGAGTGGTGAGCGTTGTAGGTGGAAAAGAAAAGAACATGAATAAGGCCAATGAGCGAAGCATATAGATTCCACCCAATAGCATGCGCTTGGAGTAGCGATCGCCCAGCCAACCGAACAAGTATGACCCGATCACATTGAATAAACCAACCAATGCCAGTGTGTTGCTTGCGGTTGTTGGATCCATGCCGCAAATATCCAAATAGGCGGGTAGGTGCGTGGTGATAAAAACCAATTGCAGGCCACAAACAAAAAATGCAATTGCCAAGACCCGGTAACCTTTGTGCCCCAAAGCTTCGGTGATTGCATCGCTCACCGATTGTGGTTTTCCAATGATGGCCTCGGCTGGGATGCTGTCCGCCTTGCTGCCCCAAAAGGACGCCGGCAACATGACGCAGGCCAAACTCAAAAACCCAACTACTGCCATTTGCCAGTTGAAATGGGTAATGAGTGATTGGGTCAGGGGTGACGCTAGCGTGAGGCCCAAGGAACCGATCGCCGAGACGGCGCCCATCGCGGCCCCACGTTTGGCGGCGCTAACTGTCCTTACCGTGATGTTCATTGCAATATTGGAGGCGGTGCAAGACAACGCCAATCCGACACAAAAGCCCATCCCTAGAGTGACCATCCAGGCGGCATCTGCAAAGCGCAAGAAGACCAAACCAAGAATGTAAATAGCTACGCCGGTCAGTGCGACAGGGCGGGTTCCATATTTGTCAGCCCACATCCCCACGAAGGGTTGGGTGGCGCCCCATACGATATTTTGCAATGCAATTGCTAGGGAAAAATCGGCAGCTGTGATGCCGATGTCGCGGGTCATGTGTGGCTGCAACAGCCCAAAGCTTTGTCGCATGCCCATGGCCAAACTGAGCATGACAGCAGCGCCAACAAGAATCGTCCATGTTTGACGACCGCTGAGATTCGTTTTTTGTTGCATAGCGCTTGGCTCGTATGAATTTTGTTGCCACTGCCTTGGGGCGACCGGAATGACTTGGGGTCGCAATGAGGCTACTTATTCGATGGAATTTTACGGCCCAAAATCAATACCCTAGCCTCTTAAGTTCGACGCCAATACCATATTTCTCTAGAGTTTTTATGCGACACATCCGATCCGTCAACGCTCAACCGACACCTCGCGGCAGGTCAGCCGCCGCGCCCCTAAAAAGCCCGCGAAGCCACTTGGACGCAGGTGCAGCGTGCTGCCGCTCATGCCAGTATTGCCTGATCTCAAAACGCGGCAAGGCCACGGGGCACGGATGCAGGCAGATGTCGAGGATCCGGTTGAAAGTGAATGCGAGGTCTTCCGGGACCGTAGCGATCATGTCAGACTGCGACGCGAGGAGGAGCATGGAAGTAAAGCTCGGCGATCTGAACGCAACATCGCGCACTATTCTCTGCCGGGACAGTGTTTGCTCCAGTTTGCTGTGCGAGGAGCCAGAGGTCCAATAGGCGCAATGGCGCTCCGCAAGGAATTGTTCGAGCGTCAGCGCATCTTGGATACGCGGATGGTTTTTGCGGACTGCGCAAACGTATGAAGTGGCACGGACCACTTGCTGTCGCGCCCAGTTGGGCATGTCGAGGAAGTAGCCCACAGCCATGTCGATGCTGCCGCCGTCCAGCGCCGCAGTCACTTCGTTGGGCCTCAGGTCTACAACGGTTAGGCTCGCATGAGGCGCATGCACATTCATTCGCTCTACCACTTGCGGCATGACGACATGCAGTCCCGCGTCGCTGATATAAATCCTTAAATTCACATTGGACGTGGCGGGCGTGAAGTTGACGGGTTGGTCGATCCCGCTCAGGATCTTGAGTGCCTCGGACACTTTGGGCGCCAT
>CAISIP010000159.1 GCA_903885415.1 uncultured beta proteobacterium | reverse complement strand
CCGCCACCTGGCGGGGCGCCTCGAGCTGCGCAATGTTCGCCGAAAGGGTTCTTGAATCGGTTGGGTGGAGCTCGAACAGTTTGAGCTTATCGCGCGGGCGCAGCATGCGCTGGATGATGAACGGCGAGCCCGGATAGACCTTGAAACTGCTCTTGGCGTTGAAGCTCGTGACCATGTCCAAGTACTCCTGCAGTACGGGCGCCAGTCCGGCTGCTAGCGGGGCTGCGACTTTGATGGACGCGGCCGACAGCGGGTTTTGCCCCGTGATGCGCAGAAAGCCGTTAAGGGCTTCGCCGCTGGTGGCGGCGTAGTCGCCGTCGAGCCGGTACAGTCCTGCACCGGCATGGGTGTCGAAGGCCGCCAGCGGGCCGTCCTTTTGCACCAGGTGGCGCAGCACCGCGATCAGCACCGTGTGCTTGAGCACATCGGCATGGTTGCCGGCGTGAAATGCGTGTCGGTAGCTGAACATGGCGCATGGTAACCCGCGTGCCTGCAGGTTTTGTATAATCCGAGGCTTCGCAGCGCTTTTGTGGCTCCGCGGCGAAGACCGTTGCAGCGCTGGTGCTGTGGCAAATCCCACCTAAGAGATTCCCGGCAGAGGAAAACCGACCGTGGAAAAGAGCCCGGCAAACCCTCTTTAAAGAGAAAACTCATGAAAACCTTCAGCGCCAAACCCGCTGACGTGGTGCACGAGTGGTTTGTGATTGACGCGACCGATAAGGTCCTCGGAAGAGTAGCCAGCGAAGTTGCTCTCCGTTTGCGCGGCAAACACAAGGCCATTTATACGCCCCACGTCGATACGGGTGACTTCATCGTCATCATCAATGCAGCGCAGCTGCGCGTCACCGGTGCCAAGCCGATCGACAAGATCTACTACAGCCACTCGGGCTATCCGGGCGGCATTTCGGCCGTCAATTTCAGGGACATGCAAGCCAAGTTTCCAGGACGTGCGCTGGAAAAAGCCGTCAAGGGCATGCTGCCCAAGGGCCCGCTTGGTTACGCCATGATCAAGAAGCTCAAGGTGTACGGTGGTGCAGAGCACCCGCACACCGCCCAGCAACCCAAAGTGTTGGAAATCTAAGGAGCTTCAAGATGATTGGTGAATGGAACAATGGAACCGGGCGTCGCAAATCCAGTGTGGCACGCGTGTTTCTCAAGAAGGGTAGCGGTCAGATTATTGTGAACGGCAAGGACATCCAGTCGTTCTTTGGCCGAGCGACCTCGATCATGATCGTCAAGCAGCCACTGTTGTTGACCAACCATGCCGAGACCTTCGACATCATGGTTAATGTGGCCGGTGGCGGCGAGTCCGGGCAGGCGGGCGCCATGCGCCACGGCATCACCCGCGCGCTGATCGATTACGACGCCACGCTCAAGCCGGAGTTGTCGAAGGCCGGGTTTGTCACCCGCGACGCCCGTGAAGTCGAGCGCAAGAAGGTCGGCCTGCACTCGGCACGCCGGCGCAAGCAGTTCTCCAAGCGTTGATGCGAGCGACCGTCCTTCTGGGCGGTTTCTTTGCGACCCGTGCACCATGCGCTTACGCCTGCTGCGACGTCGACTAACGATCAGCGCGCCACGGATGTCGGTCAGCAGCGCGCTGGCCTGGCCGCTGCGCTGGGCGCTGCTGGCGCTGGTGCTGGGTTTTTGCGCGGCCATCGGTCTTTGGGCCTTCGAATTTGGCAAGGTCATTGCCGGTATTGATGAAGGCGTCAAGGAAGAGTTGCTGCGGCTTCGCGTCGAGGTAGACAGCAGTCGGCGCGAGCGCGAGGTGGCGCAGTCTGTCGCCGATACCGCGCAGACCCTGTTGACGGCGGAAAAGTCGGCGCAGTCGCACATGGCAGCGCAGATCAAGCAGCTGGAACTCGACAACCTGGCACTGCGAGACGATCTCGGTTTCTTTGAAAAGCTGCTGCCGCTCTCGGGTCCCGAGGGCCTTGGAATACGCGGGCTCCAGGCGGAGGTGCTGCGGGATCGACAGTTAAAATGGAGCGTTCTGTTGTTCCAGTCGCGTAAGAGCCCGGCCGAGTTCCAGGGCGCGCTTGAGCTCAGCGTCGTCGGCCTTCTCAACGGCAAGCCATGGTCGGCGCCGGTTCCGGCGGCGACACAGGCGGTCCAGTTCAAGCAGTTCGGCCGCTTTCAGGGCTTGCTTGATTTGCCGGCGCAGGCGGTGGTGAAAAGCGTTTCGGTCAAGGTTCTGGAAGGTTCGGTGGTCAAGGCCACCCAGTCGGTCAACTTGTAGTCCGCCTACGGGTCTCTTTGCACAGGAGTAAGACATGTTCAACAACAAGAAGCAACCCGCGATTCGCAGCCTGATTGCCAACGGCAGCCATATCACCGGCAATATCCGGTTCACCGACGGATTGCGCATCGACGGCGTGATGGTCGGTGACATAAGCGCCGAGGAGGGCAGGAGCAGTTTGCTGGTGATTTCCGAGACTGCCTCGGTCACCGGTGCGGTGCACGCAGACCACATCATCATCAGCGGCGCCGTCAATGGACCGGTTCACGCCAGGGTCCTGCTCGAACTGCAGCCCAAGGCGAAAATCGAGGGCGATGTGCACTATCTGGCACTGGAGATGCATCAGGGCGCGATCATTGCGGGCCAGTTGCGGCCGGCTG
>CAISIP010000158.1 GCA_903885415.1 uncultured beta proteobacterium | reverse complement strand
TCGCCCGCGGTCGGCCGCTTGGCGGCGATCACCAGACCGCCGTCTGACTTGTGGATTTCAAAGACCGGCTTGGTGCTCGCGATCAGTTGCGCGCCCGCGGTGCCCACATGCAGCGGGTCGGTGGCCAGTTCGCCGCTGTGCAGCCACGATACATGGCTCGAATCGATTCCGCCTTCCATCGCCTGCAGGTAGTTATTTTCCTGCAGCCTCTTGGACACATAGCGCTGCGCGTCGGGGACCATGGCCCATTCGAACTCGGGCGGCGCCGGCATGTCGGCGGCCGGCCCCATATAGGCCCAGATGACGCCGCCGCGCTCGATGCAGGGATAGGACTTCAGCTTGACCCGGGTGCACAGATCGCTGCCCGCGGACTCGGAGGGAATCTCAATGCACTGGCCCGTGGCGTCGTATTTCCAGCCGTGGTAGGGGCAGCGGATTCCGCCCTGCTCGACGCGGCCAAACCACAGCGACACCCGTCGGTGCGCGCAGAACTCGTCGGTCAGCGCGATGCGGCCGCCGGAGTCGCGAAAAGCGATCAGGCGCTCCGACAGCAGTCGCACCCGTACCGGCGGGCAGTCGGGCTTCGGAAGCTCGCGCGCCAGCAGCGCCGGAATCCAGTAGCGGCGAAACATGTCGCCCATGGCGCTGCCCTTGCCGGTGCGCGTCAGCAGTTCGTTTTGTTCAGTCGTGGTCATGCATGGATCCTGATGCGGGTGCCGCCCGCGCGCGGCGGCCCGATTTCATTCGGCGGCGATCTTGCCGCGCTTGACAATATCGCTCCACATCTTCAGCTCGGCGCGCACCTGCGCATCGAGCTCGCGGGGTTCGCCGCCCGCGGGCTCGACGCCCATTTTGGCGATCGCCTCTTTGATGTCGGGCAGCGCCAGCAGGGCGTTGATCTCGGCGTTCATCCGCGCGATCAGCGCGGCCGGCGTACCCGCTGGCGCGGTGACGCCAAACCAGGCCTCGCTGACGACTTGGGGTACGCCCGCCTGCGCCAGCGTCGGCACCTGCGGCAACTGGCTCACCCGATCGGGTCCCATGACGGCCAGAACGCGCACCTTGCCGCTCTGCGCCAGCGGCAGGATGGTCTGCAACACGACCACGCTGGCCTCCACATGGCCCGCCGCCAGGTCGTTGAGCGCACCGGCCGTGCCCGTGTAGGGAATATGCGTCAGAAACAGCCCGGTCTGCTGCTTGAACATTTCCATGCTCAGGTGGTGCACGCTGCCGACGCCGGGCGAGCCGTAGTTCAGGCTGCCGGGCGGGCGCTTGTGGGCGTAGTCGATGAACTCGCGCGCGGTCCTGGCCGGCACGCCGTTGCTGACTGCCAGCACCAGCGGGCTCTTGCCGAGCAAAATCACCGACGCAAAGCCCTTAACCGGGTCGTAGGGCAATTGGGGGCGCAGCGCCGGCAGGGTGCTGAACGCGGTGGCAGAAAACAGGAAGGTGTAGCCATCCGGGTTCGCCTTGGCCCCCGCCTCGATGCCGATCATCCCGCCTGCACCGACCTTGTTGTCAACCACCACCGGAACGTTCCAGCGCTGGGAAATCCGTTGGCCTAGCAGGCGCGCCAACTGGTCTCCGGTGGTGCCGGGCGTCGAGGGCACGATGAACTGGATCTGGCGCGACGGATAGTCCTGCGCCCACGCCGGCTGGCCCAAAGCCAGCGCCAGCCCGACCAGCATCAACCCGTTCATGATCTTCATTGTTTTCATTGTCATTGCACGCGCCCTGTCCCCATCGCCGTATTGTGCTTTAAGCCGACAACGGCGCTTGCCGCTGCGCCGAGATACGGTTGAGCAGCCAGGTCAGCGCCAGCGCAGCGACCGCCAGTCCCACCGACAAAGCGATCCAGAAACCCTGCGCCGCCATCGGCTGCGCGGGTCGCCAGGGCAGCCAGGCCGGGGCCAGACCCAGCACGCAACCCAGCGGCAGCGAGAGCCCCCAGAAGGCGCCCAGGTGGATCAGCATCGGCGCACGCGTGACCTTGTAGGCGCGGATGGCGCAACTGGCAGACACCTGCGCCGCGTCAGACAACTGGAACAGCGC
>CAISIP010000157.1 GCA_903885415.1 uncultured beta proteobacterium | reverse complement strand
TTCGGCTTGCTCCATGGCCTGCGCATAGATGCATTCCAATGTTCGCACGATGCTTTCCCAGCCCAGGTCCAGCGCCACCCGCCTCGCCTGACTGCCCATGGTCAGCCGCTGCCGTGGATGGCTCGCCAATTCAACGGCCAGCTGAAAGAAGGCTGCAGCGTCTCCTTTGGGCGCCAGCATGCCATTGTGCTGGTGGTCGATGAGCTCCGCCGCCGCTGCATCGTCAAAGGCGAGCACCGCCAATCCGCTGGCCATCGCTTCGGGTGTCACGTTGCCGTAGGTTTCGGTCAGGCTTGGAAAAATGAACATGTCGCTGGACGCGTAATGCGCGGCCAGTTCTTCGCCATGGCGAAAGCCCACGAAGATGGCCCCCGGGCACTGCGCTTGCAGTTCCTGACGCGAGGGTCCGTCGCCGACCACCAGTAGCCTCGCGTTTGGCTGGTGGGATTGAATGCGTGCAAAGGCCTTGACCAACACCGGCAAGTTCTTTTCTGCTGCCAGTCGGCCCACATGCAGTACCACCAGGTCGGACTCGCCAACGCCCCACTGTGCGCGCAAGCGGGCGCTGCGCTTGTGCGGTGAAAAAAGCGCGGTATCGACGCCCCGCGCAACCACTGCCAAGGGCCCGAATCCTGCCTTATCGAGCTGCTCGCGCAGCGCCTCGGTGGGTACCATCGTGCAGTGGCAGCGATTATGAAATTTGCGCAGATAAGCGGTAATCGGCTTTTGCAGCCAGCCAATCCGGTAAAACTGGCTGTAGGCGTGAAAGTTCGTTCTGAAATCCGAGCACACCGGCAGCTTGAGTTTGAGTGCGGCTTGCAGCGCCGACCAGCCCAGCGGGCCTTCGGTGGCGATATGGACCAGATCCGGCCGTCGTGCAGCCCAAAGGCGCAGCAATGCGCGCTTGGACGGCAATCCCATGCGCAGATGGCCATAACCGGGAATAGCCAAGCCACGGGTCAGAACGTCCTGCAGCCGGTCGCTTTGCAGACCCTGATCGTCGCGGTCCTGCCGCGGTCGAATCAATTGCACCGCATGGTTGCGCGTGCGCAGCCCCTCGACGAGGCACGCCACCGTATTGGCGACGCCGTTGACTTCCGGTGGATAGGTCTCGCTGACCATCGCGATGCGCAGGGAGCTGCGAGCTGGCGCCAGGTCATCGACCTGCAAGGAGGTGTTCAGGCTATGTTGCATGACCCGATGATGAAATGGCGATGCAACGGTTTTATGACAATCGAATACTTTTTTTGCCGGGTCGATCTGTCACCAAATTTTCACCAACCTGCATCACCATACGGTCACACCGGCCGGGTGGAACCTTGGGGCAGTACCAAGTCGCCGCCGTTGTGATCCAACCTCTTTCCAAAGGACCAAACGTGCAACACTTTCTTGAAACGCTGCGCATCCAACGCTGGGACGACCACCGTTACTACCACCATGACCGCATTAACCAGAGCCTGCACCTGGTGAGCGCGCTGAGTTTCGTGACCGCGTACCTGTTCCTATTCATCGATCCGATCGTTTCGGCGCTGCTTGCATGGTTGGTATCGATGACGACGCGTCAAGCGGGACATTTCTTCTTCGAGCCGCACGCTTATGACATGGTCAATCAGGCGACGCACGCCTACAAGGAAGAGATCAAGGTCGGCTACAACTTGCGTCGCAAGGTGGTGCTGATGGCTGTGTGGGCTCTTTCCCCGATTTTGGTCTGGCTGGAACCCACTCTGTTTGGCCTGCTGGCGTCCTACCAGTCTCCAGAAGACTTTGTGCGCACGGTGGGCGCACTCTGGCTCGCGCTGGGTGCTGGCGGGCTTCTTTTTCGCGTGCTGCAGTTGCTGTGGCAGCAAGGCGCCCAGACCGCGTTGGCCTGGATGACCAAAGTTCTCACCGACCCGTTCCACGACATCATGCTGTATTGGAAAGCGCCGATCTATTTGATGCGAGGCCAACGCACCGACCCGATGCACCACATCCACCTCGGCTGAGGCTCACCAACGATGGCGCAGTGCTTCTTTCAGGATGCTGCGCTTGATCGCCTGGTTGCTTTGCATAGCAGGGCCCGACCACCAGCCATCCGCCTGCATCTGTGTGGCGGCTGCCACGAAGCGTCGCGCGACTTCGTCAAAGTCGGCATCGCTGTAGTTCAGGCTGAATATCAGGCGACCGGTGCCGATCCAACTCAGCGCGAGTCCGTGCCGCCTCAAGTAGAACTGCAGCATCCAGTTGTAGCGGGCCGGCTTGGTGTAAGTGACGGTCCATACGCTCGACATATTGGCGACCTGCACCGGCAACCGGGCGCTCTCCAGCGCCTGGTTCAGGATCTTGGCACGGTGGTCCCAGCGCGCATCGAGCCCGTCGTACAGCGCTGCGATGCGCGGGCTTTGCAAGCGTTCAAGAAATGCCTGCATCGCACCCATCACGTACGGATGGGCGTTGAAGGTTCCGCGCGCGAAACACAGGTCGGCGGGCTGCTCCGGCCGGAAACGCTGCATCAGGTCGGCGCGGCCGCAAATCACGCCAACGGGCAAGCCGCCGCCCAGTGTCTTTCCATAGGTCACCATATCGGCGCGAATGCCGAAATAGTCCTGCGCGCCGCCGGGGGCGAGCCGAAAGCCCATGAAGACCTCGTCCATGATCAGGACGATGCCGCGCTCGGTGCAGACCTGCCGAAGTTGCCGCAGCCAATCGGTCGCAGCCTGGCGGTCGTACGCGGCGGCTCGGCTGCTGTCGACCAGCGACGAGTCGCTTGGCGCTGGGGCATTCGGATGCAGGGCTTGCAGCGGGTTGACCAAGACGCAGGCGATGTCGTCGCGGCTGCGCAGCACGTGCAGCGCGGCTGGGTGGCGCTCTCGCAGCGTGAATGTGTCTGGTGCGGGCATCGGGTTGCCGGGGCCAGGCTGCACATCGTCCCACCAGCCGTGGTACGCGCCGCAAAAGCGCACGATCTTGTCGCGCCGGGTGTGGTAACGCGACAGCCGGACCGCCTGCATGACCGCCTCGGTGCCCGACATATGGAAGGACACCTCGTCAAGCCCGGAGATCTGACGCAGTCGCCGCAGGTTGTAGAGAACGCATGGATGGTAGGCGCCGAGAACCGGGCCGAGCGCGCGCACGGTGTTGGCGCCTTGGTCGATGCATTCTTTGTAGAAGTCGTAGCCAAACAGGTTGACACCGTACGAGCCTGTCAAATCATAGGCCCAGTTTCCATCTGCATCCTGCACCTGCACGCCGTCCGAGGACTCCAGGAAGGAGCCCACGCTCAGGTTCTGGCCCAGGTACTTGCTGTATTGGAACGGGACCCGATAGGCGCTGGTAAATTGAAGATCCGACAGCGCGTCTTTGGCTTCGGTCGTCAGTACCCGTGTCTTCGCATAGCGCCCGGAAAATTCAGCCGCCAAGCGGTTGAAGGCGAGCTTGCGTTGCGCGACCACGTCCGTGGCGGCGCCGTCCGAATCGAAAAAGCGCTCTTCGTCGTAATGGTAGCCGGGTATCCAGCCTGCGATGCGTTTGGCCCAGCGCACGTGTCCGGTCAGCGACGGGTTTTTGGCGCGCGACAACGCAAGCCGCTGCATCGCTTTTGGCAGCAGCCACGCAACGAACAAAGCGGCTGCGGCGACTGCGCCGAGTTTGAAATCCGGGTCGGTCATTTGATCTCCTCGTTAAACGCCATTTCTATTGCTCTTGCGTGACAACACGATGAAATTCCAACAAAACCTACGTCAGGTGCTTCAGAACGAAGACCTGAACTTCCTTCTAAGCAACCGGCTGCCGCGCAACACCCTCACGCGGGCGATGGGGTGGTTCAGCAAGCTCCGTCATCCGTGGGTGTGCCGGGCGTCGATCGCGATGTGGGGACTGTTCACCGATCTGGACCTCAGCGACGCGCGCAAGTCGGGCTTTGACAGCCTGCACGACTGCTTTACCCGCGAGCTCAGGCCAGACGCACGATCGATAGACACCGCGACTGAGCTGCTGGTCAGCCCATGCGATGGAATCGTCGGCGCATGCGGAGACATCCGCGATGGGGAATTGCTACAAGCCAAAGGCTTTTCCTACACCTTGAGCGAGTTGATGGGGTCGGCCGCCGAGGCGCAGGCATTTGCCGGTGGCAAGTACATCACCCTGCGACTGACCTCGGCCATGTACCACCGCTTCCACGCGCCGCACGACATCCAAATTGACCGGGTCAATTACATCAGCGGCGACACCTGGAATGTGAACCCGATCGCGCTCAAGCGCGTCGAGCGGCTATTCTGCAAGAACGAGCGCGCGGTGCTGCATGCCAGGCTGTCTGCCAGCGGACACCGACTGGCGCTGGTGCCGGTGGCCGCCATACTGGTCGCCAGCATCCGGCTGCATTTTGTCGATGTTCTGTTGCACCTGCGGTACCGAGGCCCCAATCGGATCGATTGCCATGCGGTCGCCAGCAAGGGCCAGGAGCTGGGATGGTTTGAGCATGGATCGACCATCATTGTTCTGGCACCAGCGGGCTTTTCGCTATGCGCGGGGGTGCAGACCGATGCGCGTGTGCGCATGGGCCAGGCACTGATGCGCTTGCCGGCCCCGCCTTGAAGCAGCGGGGCCATGGCGCCTGGGTGCATTCCGTTACGCGGCTGCGCGCCTATGGGACGCCGATCCGGCGCGCCGGATGGCTCCCTGGGCCCGAGCCGTGATGGCCGGGCCAGGAGCCAGCGTCTTCAGAAGTTAAAGCGGAGACCAACGCCCAGCGCGCTGACCTTGGAGCCGGCGCTGACCACTGCAGGGAAGTTGTCTGCTGCGACCAAGGTCGCCTTGGCCTTCGCGGCGTTGTTGATCTGCGCGTAGTAGCTGTACAGCGTGAAGGCCTTGTCCAGCGCGTAGTCGACCTCGAAGGCCGACATCTTGACGCCGTCCAGTGCGCCGGCGAGTGACTCGCCGGAGCTGCCGAAATTGGCCTTGAGAACGACCGGGCCGATCAGGTACGCGCCAGTGGCCAGCCAGTTGTTGGTCTTTCTGCCGGCGCTGTTGTCCAGCGCGCTGAACGCCACGCCGGCGCTCAGGTCGCCCATCTTCAAGCCCACCGTGGCCTTGCTCGCTTTCATGCTCTTGCCGCCGACGGTGGCGGTCGGCGAGATGAAGTTTTGCTGCGACTGGGTAGCCACACCGGCGTTCCAAACGCCGTTGTTGAACTCGACGGACGCGCCCATCATGTCCTTGCCGTAGGCTGGCACTGCGCCGGAGGCAGCCAATGCGCCTTCGTCCGGAGAGTAAGCCAGCTTGGCGACGATATCGTTAAATTTCGGGCTGGTATACAACACCACATTGGTCTTGCGCGTGTGCACGTTCGAAAAAACCGAGCTGCCAACGCTGGTGCTGCTAGCTTTCCCGTGGATGATCACCTCCATCGCCTCGCCCTCGCCCCATAACTGGTTAGCGGTGCCCTCGAGCGACTTCAGCGGCATGTCATGGGTTCCCATCAAGATGGTTCCCATGCCTTGGCTCTTGATGCCGACATAGCTGTTGCGGCTGGCAAAGGTCTTGCTTTGCGTGGTGTCGTCGGGGGCCACGCCGGTTTCGACCTGGAAGATGCCGCTGAGGTCGGCGCCGAACTTGGCTTCGCCGCGCACGCCAAGACGAGAAGAGAAGTTCTGCAAAGCGCTGCGGCTGATCGTCCCGTTGTCGTTGCTCTCAAGGGCCAGATCGATGCGGCCATACCAGCTATAGCTGGCAGCCGGCGCTGTCTGAGCAAACGAAGCCGAGGCATGCAGGGCGCCGCCAAGCGCCATGGTGGTGGCAAATGCCAAGGGGGATAAGCGTGAATTGATTTTCATGGTGGGCTTTCATGGGTTTAAACGGTCGTCAGCGCCGGTTGGAGCGCGATGACGTGGGCAAGCGTAGTGAGTGCAAGTGGCAGCTTTGTGACACCGCTGCTGCACTGTGGTAATTCAAATGAATCGGCGGTCGCCGCCCAGCGCAGCGAGACAGCTTGCTGCCGGGTTTGAACGCGCGTGCGTCGCCGCTGGCGAGTGATTCACGCTGCTGTCACATGGCGCGCTTTCAATACAAGGCTTCATCGCAACATCCAGGAGCCCATCAGCCATGCCCACCCATATCAGCAGCCGCCGCAAGTTCCTTTTTAGCAGCGCGTCGACCGCCACCGCGGTGGCGCTGGGCGGCACATTGGCAGCGTGCGGCGGGTCCGAAGACCCGCGGGTCGCCTTTGCGAATCCCCCGCCGAAGGCCGACTTCAAGTACGGCGTCGCCAGCGGTGACCCGCTCAGTGATCGCGTCATCCTTTGGACCCACGCGAAGATCGCAGATAGCCTGGCGGCCGTCGACCTGACCTGGCAGGTCGCTGCTGACAGCGCTTTCGCCACGGTCGTGCGTACCGGTCGGCTGCAGGCGACCGAGACGGCATCCTTCACCGCCAAGGTCGACGTGACCGGCCTTGTTGCCGGCGCTACTTACTACTACCGCTTTGTCGACGACGCCGGATTCTCGTCGCCGACAGGAACCACGCGCACCCTGCCCGCCGCTGGCGCGAGCTCGGTGAAATTGGCGGTGTTTTCCTGCTCCTTGTACTCCGAGGGCTTCTTCAACGCCTACGCCGACGCGGCGAAATCCGACGCGCAGTACGCGATACACCTCGGCGACTATCTCTACGAGTACGGGTCGGACCCCAAGAAGTTCGGTAACGCCGACGCGGTCAAGCTGGGCCGGGTCACACTGCCTGCCAACGACATGCTGAGCCTGAGCGACTACCGCGCACGACACGCGCTCTACAAGACGGACGCCGACCTGCAGGCACTGCACGCCAGGATGCCCTGGATCACGGTGTGGGACGACCATGAATTCGCCAACAACGCTTATCTGACAGGCGCCGAGAATCACGACAGCGCCACGCAGGGCGACTGGGCTACGCGCAAGGCCGCAGCCGCTCGCGCGTACCACGAGTGGATGCCGATACGCATCGACGCCTC
>CAISIP010000156.1 GCA_903885415.1 uncultured beta proteobacterium | reverse complement strand
GTTATCGGTAGCGGCCTGTTCTGGCTGGTTGGCGTGCTCAGCTTCATGACCGCCTGGATGCTGATAGCCAATTGGCGCCATAACCGCCGGCGCCAACAGGCCCAGCAGGCGCTGGTGGCGGAAACAAACTTCCGCAGAGCGATGGAAAACTCAATGCTCACCGGCATGCGGGCGATGGACATGCACGGCCGCATCACCTATGTCAACGCCGCGTTTTGCCAGATGACCGGATGGAGCGAGGCCGAGTTGGTCGGTGCCACGGCACCATTTCCTTACTGGCCCGACGGCGACCACGCGCAATTGCGACAAATGCTGACCGAGGAGTTGGGCGGAAAGACCACTCCGGGCGGCCTGCAAATGCGGGTCAAACGGCCGGACAACAGCTTGCTAGAAGCGCGGCTGTATGTATCGCCACTGATCGATTCGCGGGGGATTCAGACCGGCTGGATGACCGCGATGACCGACATCACCGAGCCCAACCGCATCCGCGAACAATTGTCGTCATCGTTTGAGCGTTTCACGACCGTGCTCGAAGCGCTCGATGCATCGATCTCGGTGGCGCCGCTGGGTAGCGGCGAAATACTCTTTGCCAACAAGTTGTACCGCCTGTGGTTTGGCGGACTTACCAGTGGCCACCTGAATCTGGTCGCGCAAGCCGGCGTGCCAGCCATAGGGCCGAGCGACGACGCGCGGGACCAGGTCGACTCCTTCGCCGGCCTTCCGACCAGCGCGCTTTCCGACGCGGAGCCCGAAAGTGCCGAGGTCTATCTGAACGAACTCGGCCTATGGCTGGAGGTGCGGACCCGCTATTTGAACTGGGTTGACGGCCGCTTGGCGCAAATGGTGATTGCCACCGACATCACCGCGCGTCGTCTGGCCGAGCAGCAGGCAGCGGCCCAGGCAGACCGAGCGCAGACCGCAAGCCGCTTGATCACCATGGGCGAAATGGCGTCCAGTGTGGCGCACGAACTCAACCAACCGCTTACCGCCATCAACAACTACTGCAACGGGATGGTGTCGCGCATCCAATCCAAGCAGATCACCCAGCAAGACCTGCTTGGCGCTCTTGAAAAAACAGCGCACCAGGCGCAACGCGCAGGTCAGATCATCCAGCGCATACGGTCTTTCGTGAAGCGCAGCGAGCCAAATCGCACCTGGACCCGTCCCGACGACATGATCGCCGAGGCGATCGAACTGGTCGACATTGAGCTACGGCGGCGCAATGTGCGCTTGAGCCGCCAGGTCAGCGACAGCTTGCCGCTTCTGCTGGTCGACCCGATCCTGATCGAGCAGGTGTTGATCAACCTGCTGAAGAATGCGGCCGAGTCCATCGACGCCGCGCAGCGACCGACTGCGGCGCGCAGGGTCGAGCTTCGGGTCGCCCAGAACCGAGTGGGCGACAGCGGCGGCGTCGAGTTTTCGGTTCAGGACTCGGGCAATGGACTCAAACCCGAAGCGATAGAACGGCTGTACGAAGCCTTCTATTCGACCAAGACCGACGGCATGGGAATCGGGCTTAACCTGTGCCGCTCCATCGTCGAGTCGCACCAGGGCCGCATGCGCGCGGAGAACATTTACAATGGCGCGCAAGCGTCCGGTTGCGTCTTTTCATTCTGGCTTCCCGTTGGGGAGGCTGCGGCCACCGGGGCCGGGCAAGCGGCCACACCACATACGACCCCAGGATAGCGACATGAGCTTGATTCCCAAGAAGGGCACGGTCTATGTCGTCGACGATGACGAGGCGGTGCGCGATTCGCTGCAATGGCTTTTAGAGGGCAAAGACTATCGGGTGCGATGCTTTGACTCTGCCGAGTCGTTTCTGAGCCGCTACGACGCGCGCGAGGTTGCCTGTCTTATCGTCGATATCCGCATGGGTGCGATGAACGGCCTGGAATTACAAAACCGATTGCTAGAACAGCAGTCTCCCCTGCCGATTGTCTTCATCACCGGCCACGGCGACGTGCCCATGGCTGTCGACACCATGAAAAAGGGCGCGATGGACTTCATCCAGAAGCCCTTCAAGGAGGACCAGTTGGTCGGCTTGGTCGAACGCATGCTGGAGCATGCCAAGGACTCTTTTTCCGACCATCAACTCGCAATCAGCCGGGACGCCTTGCTGTCCAAACTCACTTTGCGCGAATCCCAGGTTCTTGAGCGCATCGTCGCGGGCCGCTTGAACAAGCAGATTGCCGACGACCTCGGCATCAGCATCAAGACCGTGGAAGCGCACCGCGCCAACATTATGGAAAAACTCAACGCCAACACCGTAGCCGACTTGCTGAAAATAGCGCTGGGCCAGAGCGCCACCAAGCCCTGAACGCGCAGGCCCAACGGGGGTCGGCGATGCGACCCCATCAACGCCGATCCTCCGACCGAACACACCCCACAGCACCATGACAGATCAGGCAATCGGCCGAATCATCGACGGCGTCGCGCTGTCCGGCGAACTGCGAGCCGACGTGGCCCGCCGAACGGCAGCGCTGGTGCTGCGCCAAGTGCGCCCGGGTCTGGCGGTGATCCTGGTCGGCGACGACCCCGCCAGCCGTGTCTATGTGCGCAATAAGATCAAGGCTTGCGAGGAAGCCGGGCTGTATTCTGTATTCGAAAAATACGACGAGAGCCTGCCTGAGGCCGACTTGCTGGCGCGCATAGCGGACCTCAACCAGGACCCATCGATCCACGGCATTCTTGTCCAGATGCCGTTGCCAAGGCATATCGATCCGCACAAGGTGATAGAGACGATCGCCACCGCCAAGGACGTCGACGGCTATTCAACCCTGAGCGCGGGAGAACTGATGACCGGCGCCCCCGGATTCAATCCATGCACGCCCTATGGCTGCATGAAGCTGATCGCCTCCACCGGAATCGCACTGCGCGGAAAGCATGCGATCGTCATCGGCCGCAGCAACACGGTTGGCAAACCGATGGCGCTGATGCTGCTGCAGCAAAATGCGACCGTCACCATCTGCCACAGCGCGACCCCCGACCTAAAGCGCCACACGCTGCAGGCGGACGTGGTCGTCGCGGCGGTCGGCAGGCGCAATGTGCTGACCGCCGACATGGTCAAGCCGGGAGCCGTGGTGATCGACGTTGGAATGAACCGAAACGACGATGGCAAACTGTGCGGCGATGTCGACTTCGCCGGCGTGCAACAGGTGGCCGGCTTCATCACGCCGGTTCCCGGTGGCGTCGGACCGATGACCATCACCATGCTACTCGTCAATACCCTCGAAGCAGCCGAACGGACTGCCGGATCCCCCTAAATTGCCGCCTCGGCCAACCGGCTTTGCGTTAGGCTCGTCGAAAAGCACCCTTGTCAGTGCCCACCCTGCAGAGCCTTCACTGCGCCAGCTAACAACGCTACGCTGGCGACATTCCCTGTGACGATCAAAGAGAACGATCCGATGAACTCCATAAATCCCCTGCTTCAACTCGACGCTTTGCCAATGTTTGACCGCATCATGCCGCAGAATGTCGGGCCGGCAGTCGAACAGTTGCTGGCGCAGTCGGAGCAGGCGTTGCAGACGGTGACGGCAAGCGACTTCCCAGCCGATTGGAAGGCGATCGCATCGGTGCTCGATGTTGCGGTGGAGAAATTTGGCCGCGCCTGGGGCGCTGTCAGCCATCTCAACAGCGTCTGCGACTCCCCCGAACTGCGCGCGGCTTATAACGCGTCGCTTCCCAGGGTGACCGAGTTCTGGACCCGGCTCGGCGCCGACGAGCGCCTGTACGCCAAATACCGCGCCATCGACCCCGCCCCCTTGAACCCGGAGCAGCGCCAGGCTCGCAACAACGCATTGCGCGACTTCGTGCTGGGCGGCGCAGAGCTCCAAGGCGAGGCCCGCGCGCGCTTCGCCGCCATCCAGGAACGACAGGCCGACCTGAGCCAAAAATTTAGCGAAAACGCGCTCGACGCCACCGAGGCCTTCAGCTATTGCGCTAGCGAGGCGGAGATGG
>CAISIP010000155.1 GCA_903885415.1 uncultured beta proteobacterium | reverse complement strand
GGCCTCAGCGCCTCGCTGGTTCATCAGAAACTGCTCGATACGGGGCAGAGCAGCCTCCTCGGTCACCGGCGCAGCCTGGCTTGAGGTGATCCTCAAGACGGTGACTCCTCGCGGGGTCTGGACGATGGCGCTCTGACCGTCCTTCAATGCCTGCAGCCTGGCCAGCAGATCCAAAGGTATCTGTTCCGCGGCCCGTGTGGCCGCGCCGCCGCCGAACGGGATGTCATGCGCCTTGAGCCAGGCGGCGACATCGCCCATCGACTTGCCGCCGGCCAGCTGCTCACGCACCAGCTCCGCAACGCCCGAGTCTGGTGTTAACTGAATCTCCTGCAGGCTGAAGACACGGCGCTCTGAAAACAGCTGTGGGTGGTCGCGAAAATACTTCCGGCTTTCCTCGATGGCCGGTTTAGGAATCGCGTTGGTAAGCTGCTGCACATAGGCGCGCGCCAGCACCTCGCGTCGGGCGGCATCAATCTGCGCAAGCACCTCCGGCGAGCGATGCAGCCTGGCCTCGATCGCCTGCTCCACCACCAACTGCTGGTCGATCAGCTTTTCGAGCACATCGGCGCGCAGCGCCTGCACGGATTGGGGCGCCGAGATCGCCATGCTGCTGCGGCTCAGAACCTGGTTGATCTGGTGAATGGAAATCTCCTCCGAACCCACTTTGGCTGCAACCTGTGTGGTGAGGGTCTGCGCGTCTTTGCCGCTGCAGCCAGACATTAGGAGCGTCAGCGTCATGATGGTGCTGACCAGGAAGCATCTGGCAAATTGGAAAGGCATATAGGGCATCGGGTGCGGCCTCGGGTACAGCGGGGCGATCAGAAGCCCCATTGCGCCTGCAGGCTGATAGCGCTGCTGGTGTAGCCAAGCGACTGTGCGTTCGACTGGCGGCGAATTTCCCGCAGGGCTGCGTTCATCGTCATCGGTTTGAGCGGCTGCCAGTCCAGCGACACGCTGGCTTCGCGGTCGTGGTCTTTGCGACGGATCGAAACGGGAGTGCCGATAAGGCCCAGGTAGTCGCGGCGGGTTTTTTCTAGCTGTAGCCGCAGCGTTGCGTTGGTGCTTAACTGCCACGCGGCGGCGGTCGATAGTTGCTCGTTTTGCACATAGTTGGATGTGGAGGTCTCGAAAGTGCCGAGTTCTCGCGTCCATCCTGCAGTCAGCAGCGTCTTGGCAGACGCCGCCCACCTAAGATGCGCGCCAGCGATAGTGCCGCCGAAGTCACGCTGCTGGTAATGGGGATGGCTGCGCTGCCGGTAGCCAGCGCTGAAGTCGGCTGTGGTGGCCCGGCTGATCGCCCAGTCCAGCTGCATCGCATGGTCGGTCTGCCGGAATCCGTCGTCATAAAGCGCGGAGGAAGACAGAGGTCGGTTGAAGTAGCTGCCCGAAGTCGTCTTGAGGCTGTAAGTCGCGGAGCTGCCCGAGGCCAGCAGATAGCGCGCGCCGGCGTCAAATGCAGCAAGCCGGTAGTCGGCCTCCTGCGCCAGCGGCAGCATGTTGCTGCGAGTGGACCGCGTAAGTCCCGACAGGAGACGCCAGCGCGCATCGAGCGCGTAGCCGAGGTCCAACCGGGTCTGGCTATCAATGCGTTCGTTGCGCTGCTTGAATCCCTGGTACTCCGCAAAGCTGTTCAGCTGTTGCGTGCGAGAACTGCTCAGGTTGCCTGTCAGCAGCGGTGTGTAGGCCCAGCGCCACAGGCCGCGGTAGTTGCTCGCCATGAAATCCAGATAGCCGAAGTTCTGGTAGCGATGGGCGCTAAGGCTCGCTTCGAACTCGACGCGTTGCATGCTGAAGGCGCGGTTGAACTCCAACCCCAAGGTCCCGGTGCCGACAGTGGCGCTGGGTGATGGTCGGCCGACCAACGCCATGGCGTCGACTCCGGGAGGCAGACGGAACAGGTTGCTCTCACGCACCAGCGTCGCCGACGCGCTCATCAGCAGGTCCTGCTGGCCCTCGGCCAGTGCGCTGACGTTGCTGCCGAGCGTCAACAGCAGCACCCCGAGCCTTGCTGCCGTCTGGCTGCGGGCGACCACGGCAGGAAGCGGTCGGACCTTCAACGGGCGTTCCCGTCTTTGAGCACCAGACGGATGGTCCTGGCGATGATCCGAAGGTCCAACTGCAGCGACCAGTTGCGCAGGTAGTCTAGGTCGAGCTCGATGCGACCCCTCATCTTGTCCAGCGTGTTGGTCTCGCCGCGAAAGCCATTGACTTGGGCCCAGCCTGTTATCCCGGGCCGCACCTTGTGCCGCACCATATAGCCCTTGATCAGCTTTCGGTATAGCTCGTTGTGCGCCACCGCGTGCGGACGGGGCCCGACGACGCTCATGCGGCCTTGCAGCACATTGATGAATTGCGGCAGTTCGTCCAGGGATGTTCTTCGCATCACGGCACCCAGCGCCGTGATGCGCGGGTCGCCCTCGACCGCCTGCCGGATGTCGCTACCGTCTTCGGTCACCTTCATCGAACGAAACTTGTAGACAAGAATTTCCTTGCCATCGAGCCCGTACCGGCGCTGCTTGAATATCACCGGCCCCTTGGACCCGAGCTTGACCGCCACTGCGAGCAGCAGCATCAAGGGCGCGACCAGCGCCAAGATCAGCAAAGACAGCAGGATGTCGCTGGCGCGTTTGACCATGCCGTTAGCGCCGCGAAAGGGCGTGTCGCAGACCGATATCAGCGGCATTCCGCAGATGGATCCTGCATGGCCCTGAATCAGGTCGGTGAGCAACATATCGGGCAGGAAGTAGATCGTCGCTGTCGTGTCCTTCAGCCCATCCAGCAAATCCAGAATCCGCGGTTGCGCCGCCATGGGAAGAGAAAGATATACCTGCTGAACACGGTGCCCGCGGATGAAATCCGCCAGCTGGTCAAGCCCTGCCAGTAGTTCGCTGTTGCCGCTCAACTGGGGCAGACGGCTGGCCTTTCGGCTGTCTACAAAGCCGAGCACATGGATCCGCGAATAGATGGATTTTCGGATCCGCGCTGCCAGCGCCATTCCATGCTCGTTCATGCCGACGATCACGGCGCGCTGGCGCGGACCCTGCAGGGCAAATAGCCAGGGTGCCGTCGCACGCAACACCAGGTACGCGCAGAACTCGGTCAATGGTGCGGCCCACAGCCAGGTGACGAGCGCATCGCGCGTGAAGTCGCGCAGGTAACCGGTCGCAAATCCGGTCAACAGTAACAGTCCGGCGATCCAGGCCCAGTTAAAGGAAATTTTGAGCAGCATATGGCCGGCTGACGAGCGCAAATGCGTCCGGCCCGGGAAGCTCAGCGCGAACACCACGACGGCCAGTATCAGGTAGGGGGGTGACAATTTGCCGTCGAAAAAAAACGCCGTTGCCCAAAGCGATAAAACCAACGCACAGGGACCGACGGCAGACTCTATAAGTCCCAGGACATCGTCCTCGCCAGTGCCTGCATGCTGCGCCCGGGGGCGCATCGGCGGGACCCTCAGGATGGCCTCAGTTTCCATGGCGTCCCGCGACTGGAACGAGCTTGCTGACGGCCTGCGCACGGTTGGATACGTCGAGCTTCTTGAACATGCGCTGCATGTGGTTCTTGACCGTGAACGCGCTTATTTCGAGAATCAACGCAATTTCGATGTTGGTTTTTCCCTTTGCGACCCAGTGCAGCACCTCGTGTTCGCGCTGGGTCAGGTGGTAGTGCTGCGACACCAACACCTGCGCGGCGCCGGCGGGTTCAGCCAGCGTTTTGTTCTGGTGCGGCAGGTGGCTGACCTGTCGCAGTGCGGTATCGATGTAGGGAAGCATGGCCGCCATGGCTCCTGGCTCTTCTTTACCGAGTCGGGTGGTAGCGCTAAAACTCACATAAAGACAGTCGTGGCTTCCCCGCTCGTCGACAATTCCGTGGACCGTGGCATAGCGCATCCTCTTGAGCGCCGACCCCAACTCGTGTTCAAGCAAGGCCTGATCCAGCAGAAAGCCCCCATCGCCCACATGCAGGGCGAACGACCTCTTTCCCAGTGCATTCCATCGCGCAAACAGCTCGCGCATCATCGGGCTCACGGTTTGCGCGTTGGAGCTTCGCGACCGCACGCCTGCCAGCGGTGAGATGATGTCGTGGAGGATGGGGCCTTGCTCGAAATCGCCCCAGGCGGCTATCAGGATATCGTGCGGCAGATAGCGCTGGATGTCCCCTTGTAGCCATTCCAGCATGTCGAAGTGGTTGCGCACCTCTGATGAGCGCGTTACTGCTCGGTGGTACCGCTGCAGTTCGTCGGCTGACAGTGTCGGAAAGAAATACATGGATACGCGCCTGGATCGTGAAAGTAGACGGGGTGTCGATTTGCGCGAGGCTTGCGGATCTAGTGTTCGAAGTGGCGGGCGCAGGGCTGTTGCGTCTGGAAATTCTAGGAACACGCGAAGAAATACAAATGAGTTGCAGCCGCGCACAGGGCATTAGAAGCGCCGCAATGTGCATTCCTTCACGGTATGCGGCGCAGCTTGTATCGGGGCACAAAAAAGGGGATTGCATGGCAATCCCTTCTGACCATGGGAGCGCTGCCGCCGCTCTCCCATGGGCATTGGCTGCACTCAGCCTGAACTGGATTTTCTTCGACGAACTACGATCGAACCCATCAAGCCCAAGCCTAGCAGCAGCACGGCGTAGCTAGGGAGTTCTGTTGCCGGCGACACGCTAGTGGCCTCTTGGTGACCGTGCCGCAGAGAACCGGTGGTGCTGCCAGATATCGGGATGAAGTAGCTACCGGCATCGCTCGGACTCGGCCTCCAGTCCAAGCGGTGGCTAACCGATGGAGTCGATGTTATCGGCGTCTCGCCAGTGGATCCCGACAGGCCGCTATTCTTGTAGAGTGCGATCGAATCTATCGAGGTGCTGATCGGGGGCCTATTGCCGAGAAAAGAAAAGTCGATGATCCTGTAGACGGATTGACTGTGGCTTTCAACGCTAAAGGTGAAGGAGTCTTGCAATTCGCCCGATCCGAGGGGTTTTTTGGAAACCATGCTCGACCTGGGTGCCAGATTGCCGATTGCGTGGGTGCTGGATTTTTCCGCATGCGACGACGCGACGCCAACTGCCATCAGGCTGGCCATGGCGATTGCGCTCAGTTTCACGTCGACTCCTTTCCTGCGTTAGATAGTGAAAGCAAGCCGAAAACCGGTCTTGCTTCGTCCCAATTGTGTGCGCACTAATTGGCATTGGCTATAGTCCAAATGGGCCGGTAAGCGGCATGCAGAGCCACAAGCGGACCAGCTCCGCTTGACCGGCGACGGCGTGATGGTGTGAAGATCGTGGGCTCAGTCTGCGCGCGGCGCCATCTACCACGGCCCAGGCGTCTCCCGGGTTTTCTAGCCGCCCGTGTCGAGCGAAAAAGCCGCGTGCTGGTCTTGCGCCAGCAGTTGCACCAACTGCGGCAAGGCGGCCTGCAGGCCGTCCCTGAGCGTGTGCGGCGGGTTGATCACGAACATGCCGCTAGCGGGCAGGCCGGGACGCTGCTCCAGTCCATCGCTGCCGGTCAGTATCTTGCTCGACTTGACGCTCAGCGTGGCGTGTAGCCAGGCCTTTCCGGCCTTGTTCGCCAGCGTCTTGAGTTTGCGCGGCACATCATGTGCCTCTGGCCGCGGAATGATGGGAAACCAGACCGCATAAGTTCCGGTGGCGAAGCGCGTCATCGCGTCGGCGATGGCGGCCACGACGCGCGCGTAGTCTGTCTTTATCTCGTAGCTGGGGTCGCACAGCACCAGCGCCCGGCGCTGGGGCGGTGGCAGGAACTTCTTCAGGCCTTCGAAGCCATCTTCTCGCAGCACCGCCACCTGGCGGGGCGCCTCGAGCTGCGCAATGTTCGCCGAAAGGGTTCTTGAATCGGTTGGGTGGAGCTCGAACAGCTTGAGCTTATCGCGCTCGCGCAGCATGCGCTGGATGATGAAAGGCGAGCCCGGATAGACCTTGAAGCTACTCTTGGCGTTGAAGCTCGCGACCATGTCCACGTATTCCTGCAGTGCGGGCGCCAGTCCGGCTGCTAGCGGGTCTGCGACTTTGATGGACGCGGCAGACGGTGGGCTTTGCCCACTGATGCGCAGAAAGCCGTTAAGGGCTTCGCCGCTGGTGGCGGCGTAGTCGCCATCGAGCCGGTACAGTCCGGCGCCAGCATGGGTGTCGAAGGCCGCCAACGGGCCGTCCTTTTGCACCAAGTGGCGCAGCACCGCGATCAGCACCGTGTGCTTGAGCACGTCGGCATGGTTGCCGGCGTGAAATGCGTGTCGGTAGCTGAACATGGCGCATGGTAACCCGCGTACCCGCAGGTTTTGTATAATCCCAGCCT
>CAISIP010000154.1 GCA_903885415.1 uncultured beta proteobacterium | reverse complement strand
GCTGAAGACCTCAGAAGCCGTCGCACGGTGCACGTCCATTCCCTGCGTGAAGGCGCGCAGCAGGGCCTCATCGCCGCTGATATGGGCCATGATGCGCAGCTCGATCTGGCTATAGTCGGCGCTCGCGATCAGGCTGCCGGCGGGCGCTACAAAAGCCTCGCGAACCCGTCTGCCCTCGGGGGTTCGGATCGGTATGTTCTGCAGATTCGGCTCGTTGCTGCTTAACCGTCCGGTTACTGCGACCGCCTGCGCGTAATGGGTGTGGACGCGCCCCGTCCTGGGGTGCGCGAGCTGCGCGAGCTTGTCGGTATAGGTGCCTTTGAGTTTGGCCAGTCCACGGTGCTCCAGTATCTTGGCCGGCAGCGGAAAGTCTTCAGCCAGCTTCTCGAGCACCTCCTCGTCGGTACTCGGTGCGCCGGTGGCGGTTTTCTTGACCACGGGCAGCCCGAGCTTTCCGAAGAATATTTCCCCGATCTGCTTCGGACTTCCGAGATTGAAGGGCTGGCCGGCGAGCGCGTGCGCCTGGGCCTCGAGCTGCAGGATCCGCTGGCCCAGCTCATGGCTCTGAGCAGCCAGCGTCGCCGCGTCGATCAGCACCCCGTTGCGCTCGATGCGGTACAGCGCCTCACTGCTATCGATCTCCAGCTGGTAGATGAAACCCAACTTTTCGCTGGCCTGCAGACGCGGCCACAGCGCCAGGTGCACGTCGAGCGTCTGTTCCGAGTCCTCGCAGGCGTATTCGGCAGCCCGGGCTATGTCGACTTGGTCGAAGCAAATCTGATTGACGCCCTTGCCGCACAGGTCCTCGAAGCGAATGCCACCGCGCCCGAGGTGGCGTTCGGCCAGGCTGGTGAGCCCGTGCGGCTTGTGGACCTCCAGCACATAGCTTTGCAGCATGGTGTCATGCCCATAGCCCTGCACCTCGATGCCGTGATTGGCAAATACATGGCGGTCGTACTTCACATGCTGGCCGAGCTTCTTGCGCGTCGCATCCTGCAGCCAGGGCCTGAGCCGGGCCAGCACCTGCTCGCGCGGCAACTGCTCCGGGGCTCCGGGATAGCGGTGCGCCAGCGGGATATAGGCTGCCTCGCCGGGCGCGACGCTAAAGCTCAAGCCGACAATTTCGGCGCGCATTTCATCCAGCGATGTGGTTTCGGTATCGAGGGCGACCAACTCGGCGGCCTCTATCTTGTGCAGCCAGACGTTGAACTGGTCCCAGTCGAGTACGGTGGCGTACTGCAGCACGCCCGCGCGCGATTGCGCAGCTGTTTCGGCGGGCTGCGCGTCTGCGAGCGGGTCGAACAGGCCCGGTGTCGTGTCCTTGCTTCGAGTCCTGGTCGGGACGCCGCCCGCGTTGCCGTCTGCCAGCGCGCGCGCCAGTCCCTTGAATCCGTATCGCTCGTAGAACGCCTGCAGGCCGACCCGGTCGGGGTTCCCGACCGCGATTGCGTCGAGGCGGGGAAGGCCATCAACCCAGCCATCGAGGTCGCAGTCTGTCTTCACGGTCAACAGTGCGCGCGCGGTCGGCAACCAGTCCAGCGCCTTGCGCAGGTTCTCGCCCGCGACGCCCTTGATAGCGTTCGCGCTGGAGACGACACCCTGCAGCGACCCGTACTCCTGTAGCCACTTGGCGGCGGTCTTGGGGCCCACCTTCTCGACGCCCGGAACG
>CAISIP010000153.1 GCA_903885415.1 uncultured beta proteobacterium | reverse complement strand
GTTGAATGTCCTATCCGTGACGAATAGAAGATTATTTCTACGGTCACTATCTAGTTTTAATTTTCCACATAACGTATTGATTTGATTAGTATCTAGACTATGTTATCCGTCAGCGTGATGTTCATTGCGACATCCTCGCGCTGTTCATTGCGCGATTCGGGTAGTGGGTCGCCATCTCATTCATATTCATATCGAAATCCATTCGGTGTAATCCAAATTATCAATTTGCATTCTAGAATGCTTCCCGGTTGAATAGCGCAAGTTCATGGGAAGGTGGAATCGATGTTGGTGGTCGACTGTCAAGTGCATATCTGGGGACCGGACACCCCGGAACGCCCGTGGCCCAGCGTCGGCACGAACGTGATGCACAGGTTCGTGCCGGCGGAGTCGCTGGTGCAAGAGATGAAGCAGGCAGGCGTGGACCGAGCCGTGCTGGTGCCGCCGGCCTTCGAGGGAGACCGCAACGACGTGGTGCTCGCGGCTGTGCAGAAGTATCCCGGTCGCTTCGGCGTCATGGGTCGGCTGGCGCTCGACAAGCCCGAGAGCCGGGAAAAGATCGCGGGTTGGCGAGACACCCCGGGAATGCTGGGCATCCGGCAAAGCTTCCACACGCCGGAGTTCAGGCGGATGCTGGCAAGCGGGGGAACGGACTGGTTCTGGCCGGCCGCCGAGGCTGCGGGGATTCCGCTCTATGTTTTCTGTCCCGGCCTGCTCGACGAGATGGCGGACATCGCGCGCAGCCATCCGGCATTGCGCATCACCTTTTCGCATTTCAGCCTGGCCACCGGCGCTGATGTACGGGAGCTCAACACGGTCGCGGAGAAGTTGCAGGAACTGGCGAAGTATCCGAACCTCGCCGTCACGGCCTCGGCACTTCCCTGCCACGCGAGCGAGCCGTTTCCCTTTCCGAGCTTGCGCGAGCCGCTCAGGAAGGTGATCGAGGCCTTTGGCGCCAACCGCGTCTTTTGGGGCTCGGACCTCACCCGCTTGCCCTGTACCTACAAGGAAGTGGTCGACTTCGGTAAAGGGCTGGACTTCCTGTCGCCCGAGGAGCTCGAGCAGGTGATGGGCGCAGGCCTGATGACATGGCTGAGGTGGGAATGACGTTGAAACAATACGATGTGCTCGTCATCGGCGCGGGCGTCACCGGCCTGTATACGTTGTACCAGCTGAGGCAGCGCGGCCTGACGGTCCGCGTGCTGGATGAGGCTCCTGGTGTCGGAGGCACTTGGTACTGGAATAAATATCCGGGCTGCCGCTTCGATTCGGAAAGCCCCACGTACAGCTATTCATTTTCAGAAGAGCTGCTGCAGGAATGGGATTGGAAAGAACGCTATTCCGCGCAACCCGACACAGAGCGCTACCTCAATTTCGTCGCCGACAAATTCGATCTGCGCCGCGACATTCAGTTGTCTACCAGGGTCGAGTCGGCGATCTACGACAGCAGCGCCGACCATTGGACCGTTCACACCGATTCCGGCGAGCAGCTTCGGGGAAAGTTCCTCGTCACCGCGGTGGGATTTCTTTCGGCGCACTATGTTCCGGAATTCGCGGGCCTCGACAGTTTCGAAGGCCAATGGTGCCATCCCGGCAGGTGGCCGGAGGCAGGAATGGATCTCTCGGGCAAGCGGGTAGGCATTGTCGGCACGGGAGCTACCGGTGTGCAGCTTGTCGCCGAGATCGCCAAGGACCTAAAACACCTCACGGTCTTTCAACGCACGGCAAACTATTGCCTGCCATTGCGCAATGCTCCGATCGATCCGGAAACCATGCGCGAGTTGAAAACGCAGTATCCGGAGATATTTCGGATCTGCAGGGAAACCCCGCATGGATTTGTCCATGAGGCCGACCCGCGTTCGGCAATGCAAATTCCCAAGGAAGAGCGGCTCGAATTCTATGAGCGGCTCTGGGCGGAGCCCGGCTTCAAGAAATTCCTGAGCAATTTTCAGGATGTCGTGGTTCCCGGGCCGGCGAACGAGGACTTCGGCGAATTCGTGCGGCAAAAAATTCGGGAGCGTGTCAAAGACCCGGCGGTAGCGGAAAAACTGGTTCCAAAGAACCATCCTTTCGCGTCCAAGCGGGTTCCCTGCGAGACGGGCTACTACGAAGTTTTCAACCGGGACAACGTCACTCTCGTCGATGTCAAAGCCTCGCCCATCCAGCGGATCATCCCCCATGGAATCAAGACCGCGGACGCGGAGTATGAGCTGGACGTGATCATCTTCGCGACGGGATACGACGCGGTCACAGGCGCGCTCGACCGGATGGAAATTCGCGGCGAGCATGGACTGACTCTCAAGGAAAAATTCAAGGAAGGCCCGCGCACCTTCATGGGCCTTCAAAGCGTCGGCTTTCCCAATCTTTTCACCGTCAATGCGGCCGGCGCGAGAAACCACGTCCGCGTGATGGAGCCGCTGGTCGACTGGATCGTCGATTGCATTGCCTACGTCCACGCAGGAGGTTTCGGGCGAATTGCTCCGACGCAGGAGTCCGAGGATGCGTGGACAGCGCACGTCGTAGAGACTGGCGCCCGCTTGCTCAGGACGCAAGCCGACAGCTGGTACGTCGGCGCCAACATTCCTGGCAAGCCACGCTTCCTGTTGGCGACTCCAGACCCGGCGCCCGTGGGACGCATGCAGCGGGCGGCCATCGCGGCGGACGGATATCGAGGGTTTGCCATCAGCTAGCGAATGCGGGATTGCTCCAACAATCGGCATGAACAATTTTCGATATTTCAAGATGATTTCCATCGACACAACTCGGAGACCGGATTGATGAAACGTATAGTTCTGACCTCTCTTCTGATCGCCAGCCTGCTCGGCTTCGGCGTCGCGCATGCGCAGGCTTTTCCGACGAAGCCGGTGAAGATGGTGGTGCCTACCGGCTCGGGCGGCGGCACCGACAACGTGGCGCGGCTGGTCGCGCAGAAGCTGTCCGAGAAATGGGGCCAGGCTGTGGTGGTGGAGAACCGTCCCGGCGCCGAGGGCATCACCGGCACCGAGGCCGTCGTTCGCGCGCGCAACGATGGCTACACGCTGCTGCTGGTTCCGTCGGGCCACACGCTGAACCCCACGACACGGATTTCGCTGCCCTACGACACGCTGAAGGACCTGTCGCCGATCACGATGATCGGCCAGGGCCCGTTCGCGCTCGCCGTCGGCAGCAAGGTGCCCGCCAAGGACCTGAAGGAGCTGGCGACGCTGGCGAAGGCGCAGCCGGGCAAGCTCTCGTTCGCGAGCGCGGATGCGTCGTCGCGGCTCGCGGGCGAGATGTTCAACACGCTGGCCGGCGTCAACATCGTCAACGTGCCGTACAAGAGCATGGGCAATGCCCTGACCGACCTGGCCGGCGGACACATCGAAATCGTCTACGGCGGCATGTCGTCGGTGCTGCCGCTGCACCGGGCCGGCACGATCAGGCTGCTCGGTGTCAGCGGAGAAAGCCGCTCGCCGCTGGCACCTGAGGTGCCGACGATCGCGGAAGCGGGCTGGGGTGCTTATGATATCTTCGCCTGGTACGGCCTGCTCGCGCCGGCGGGGACTCCGGCAGCTATCGTGGCGCAAATTCAGAACGACGTGGCCCAGATCACGGCCGATCCCGCATTCAAGGCCAGCCTGCTGCGCACGGGTGCAGTTCCGGTGGCCAATACGCCCGATGCGTTCGGCAAGTGGATGGCGTCGGATATCGAGCGGTCCGCCAAAGTCCTGAAAGCGGCCGGCGTCAAGCCAGAATGAGTTTTCGAAGGCGCTGCAAGCCAGCGCCCAGCCCAGCGAGCCATTGCGCTGTTACGACAAGCAAGGAGACTTTTATGCATGGAATTTTTGGCGCACTCAGGCGGATGTCGGCGACAGCCGCACTGGTGCTGTTGGCCGGTTCGGCCGCGGCGCAATCCGCCTACCCCAATAAAACGATCCGCTTCATCACGCCGTTTCCTCCCGGAGGAAACACCAACATCCTGGCGCGGCTGGTCGCCGACAAACTGGGTGAGGCCTTGGGCCAGACGGTGGTCGTGGAAAACCGGCCGGGCGGCAATACGATGATCGGAACCGACGCGGTCGCGAAGGCCGCCCCGGATGGCTACACGATCCTGGTAACCACCAATGCCCATGCGGTGACGCCTTTGCTGGTGCAGGCGCCCTACGACGCGGTCAAGAGTTTCGCGCCGATCGCGATGATCAGCCGCGGCGAATGGGTGCTGGTCGTCCACCCTTCGGTGCCGGCGAACAACCTGCGCGAATTGATCGCGCTCGCGAAATCGAAACCCGACGAACTCAACTTTGCATCCTCGGGCGGCGGCGGAGCGAGCCACCTGGCGACCGAGCTGCTCGGCACGATGGCCGGTATCAAGATGAGGCACGTACCTTACAAGGGCGGTGGTCCCGCGCTGCCCGACCTGATCGCCGGCCGCGTGCAACTGACGCTGGCCGTTCCGAGCGCGGTGGTCCAGCACATCGCCACCGGCCGGCTCAAGGCGATCGCGATTTCCGGCGAGACCCGCCTGCCTGCGCTGCCGGACGTGCCCACGTTCACCGAGTCGGGCCTGCCCGGCTTCGATGCGGGTTACTGGATCGGCGCCCTGGCGCCGGCCGGCACGCCCGCCGCGGTGCTGGACAAGCTGGCGGCGGAAATCGGAAAGATACTGGCGACCGCCGAATCGAAGGACAAGCTGGCAAGCGTGGGCGCATTGCCTTTCACGACCACGCGGGAACAGTTCGCCGCGGTGCTGAGGAACGATGCCGACAAGTTCGGCAACGTGATCAAGGCCGCGAACATCAAGCTGGAGTGAGATTGCATGTTCCCAGACGCCAAAGCGGCGCAGGCTGATGGCGGCGAGGGCAGCGGCGGCGGCGTCGCACGCGCCTCGAAGCGCCTGCGGCAGCGGCTTGCCACCGGCAAGTTGCTCTTCATCCCCGGCTGCTACAACGCGATGAGCGCGCGGGTGCTCGAGCACACCGGCTATCAAATCCTCTACACCGGCGGCTACAACGCCTCTCTGTCGCTGGCCGGCCTGCCCGACGTGGGCCTGCTGACGATGACCGAAGTGGTCATGAACGCCAGGTACATCGCCGCAGCCGTGCGTGCGCCGGTGATCGCCGACGCGGACACCGGCTACGGGAATGCGGTCAACGTGGTGCGCACCGTGCGCGAATTCATCGCTGCCGGCATTGCCGGCATCCATCTGGAAGACCAGGTCAATCCGAAGCGCTGCGGCCACTTCGCGGGCAAGACAGTGCTTCCGATCGACGAGGCGGTAGGCAAGTACCGCGCGGCCGACGCGGTGCGGCGCGAACTCGATCCGGATTTCCTGCTGATCGCGCGCACCGATGCGCGCGGCGCGCACAAGGGCAGCCTCGACGACGCGATCGAGCGCGGCAACGCCTACCTCGCCGCAGGCGCCGACATGGTGTTCGTCGAGGGACCTACCAGCGTGGAGGAAGTCCGCCGCATTTGCGCGGAAATACGCGGGCCAGTCTTCTACAACATGACCGGCGTCAGCCCGCGCTTCACGCTGGCGCAGATGCAGGATATGGGCGTCTCCATCTGCATCACCGCCTTGACGCTGGTGCGCGCCAGCCTGATGGCGATGCACGATATCGCGGTGAGGCTGCGCGACGAGGGGCCGATGGCGGAATTGGACTTCATCGGCCGCTTCGACAAGCACGGCATCGGCAACCTGCACAGCTTCTCCGGCTTCGATGAAGTGCGGCGGCTGGAGGAGGCGTTTCTGCCGAAGGAAGAGTTGGAGAAGTACTCGGATTCGATCGGGCATGTGCCGAAGGCGGGCTGAGGGTCGCAATCTGCTCGACGAGGTACCACCGAGCTTGCGCAAGGGCTTCTCAACGACGGCACCCTTGAGGTTTTGAATGAGATCAACAGTATTCCCGAAGTTTGTAATGGCAGGCACGTGAGAACGCGCTACATCGACCTTGGCATCGAGGCGCCGATCGTCATCGGTCTGCACGGCGGCGGTCCAGGCGTCTCTGGCTAGTGAATGTCCCGCGCCTCGGCGGTGAACCCGGTCCTCAGCGCCAGTTGCGCCTGCTCCATCAGGTCTTCGGCGTCTAGCTGCGCAGCGTATTGGCGTAAGCGGGGTCGTCTTTGAGCTGCTGGTACGAACTGGCTAACAGCCGGAGCTCGATCTCTTCGGGTTTGCGCTGCGCCTTGAGGTCGTCGGCAAGCCGCTGTTGCAGCAGCTCCGAAGCCGACCTGAACTGGCCCGACAGGTACAGCGCCTGCGTCTGCGCTGTGCGCAACCCGTCGAGCTGGCCGCCGAGTTCAAAATAGCGCCCAGCCCACAGGGCTGCGCCGTTGTAGTCCTTCTGCCGATACTGGATCAATGCCAGATTTTCGATCAGCGCCAGACGGTCGGCAGCCGGGCCGCGGCCGGTCAGCAAGGCCTTCTCCAGTGCTTTGGCGGCATTGCCTGGGTCATTCGAGGCCATCATGACCACGGCGCGCATGCGCTCGATGGTGAAGACTTCAAGTGGGTTGGCTGCCGCCAGACTGTCGAGCTCGGCTATCCGGGCCAGCGCATCGGCGTGTTTCTTCTGGTTGTTGAGTTCCTGCGCCGCGATCAAGGGCCGCAACACCTCTGGACGGATCGACTCCGTCTGGGCCTGTACCGGGTATGGCGTCAGCGTCAGCAGCGCCAGGCAGCACGACAGAAAGCAAGTCTTGAATAGGGAAGGCAGGGTCATCAGGCGCTATTGGATCGGGTTTCGGAACACGGCTTGCTGCGCGCTCAGGCAGACTCGTCTACGGTATGAAGCGTTCGTTGCCGACGATGCCGATTTTGGTCACACCAATGCGCTGCGCCGCAGCCATCACGGCGGCAACATAGCGGTATTCGGTTGCCTTGGATGGCTTGAGGTGCACCTCGGGCTGGTCTTGCATGATCGCCAGCGACTTCAGCCTTTGGTCCAGCGCCGAGCCGAATGCAATCGCAGCGCCGTCCCAATACACCTCTCCGGTTTCGTTGATGTCGATCTTCACCACGACCGGCGGCGTTGTCGGGGGCGTGCTATTGACGACCGGCATGTTCATCTTCACCGAATGCAGTTGCACCGGAATCGTGATGATGAACATGATGAGCAACACCAACATCACGTCGATCAGCGGCGTGGTGTTGATGTCGGACATGATGTCCGAGTCGGCGTGAGATTTTTTCTTGCGCATCGATGCGATCCTGTTTAGCCCTTGGCCGGCGGCTCGGTGATGAACCCCACCTTGGCGATTCCGGCGCGCTGGCAGGCCAGGATGACCTTGGCGATGTGCTCGTAGGGCGTGCGCTGATCGCCCCGGATGTGTACTTCGGGCTGCGGCAGCTTCGACGACACGGCTTTGAGTCGGCCTAGCAGGTCCTCGTCGTTCTTCAGATGCAGCTCGTTCCAGAACAGATGGCCCTCTCGGTTGACGGCTATGTTGACGTCGTCCGGCTTGGTCAGCCGCGGCCGGTTGACTTCGTGCGGCAGCGTGACATTCTGCGTTTGCACGACGACCGGTATCGTGATCAGGAAAATGATGAGCAATACCAGCATCACATCGACCAGCGGCGTCGTGTTGATGGTCGAAATCACTTGGTCGTCGTCGTCTCCCGACGCTACATGCATGGCCATGGTCGTTCCCCGCCCGCGCAGCGCTTAGCGCTTGGCGCCGGGCCTGTTGCCGCCGAGCAGGACTTTCTCCAGGTCGGCAGCGAAGGCGTGCACATGCGCCATCGCGCTCTTGTTGCGTCGTACCAGCCAGTTGTATCCAAGCACGGCGGGAACCGCCACCGCCAGGCCAATGGCCGTCATGATCAGCGATTCGCC
>CAISIP010000152.1 GCA_903885415.1 uncultured beta proteobacterium | reverse complement strand
CTGGAATACTGTGTCAACTTCGAAGTGGCACCCCCTGCATGGCACCCCGCCCGATGCCACTTCACGCAGGAAGCGCCGCCGGCGGTCGACGCACCAGCCCCGGTAAACGCCAGTCCCCCGGCCCAGCGCGGCGCCGCCGAACTGGTAGAGGCGCCGCCCGAAGCGGGCGCGCCCCGTCCCGCCGGGCAGGCAGAATTATGGGGTGACCTATTGGGCGAGGCCACCGAAGCGATGGCCAGGCTGGACAATGCCCGCATGGGCAACGATCGCCTGGTGATTTCCTGCGCCAAACTGGTCCGGGTCGATTTCCCGGCAGCAGGAGACATACTGCAATGGGTTGGGCAGCGCCACGCCGAAGGATGCCAGCTGCAGTTTCGCGACCTGCATCGCCTGATCGCCGCTTTCTTCCACCTGATCGGTATTGACGAGCAATCGAGCGTGCTGGCGCGAAGCGACTGACCCGATAACGCCACCCGGACCGGCCAGCCACCTTGCAATTGTCTTATTTGCCCTGAGTTGAAGCCACTATGGAATTTTTTCACGGAACCACCATCATCAGCGTACGGCGCAAGACGGCCACAGGCAGTGAAGTGGCTATCGGAGGCGATGGGCAGGTCACGCTGGGCAACATCATCGTCAAAGGAACGGCGCGTAAGGTCCGCAAGCTGTACCACGGCAAGGTGCTGGCCGGTTTTGCCGGAGCGACCGCGGATGCATTCACGCTGTTTGAACGCTTCGAAGCCAAACTGGAGAAACACCAGGGTCAGCTTGCGCGCGCCGCCATCGAGTTGACCAAGGACTGGCGCACCGACCGTGTTCTGCGGCGACTCGAAGCGATGCTGGCAGTCGCCGACAAGGACGCATCGCTGATCATCACCGGCAACGGCGATGTACTCGAACCCGAAAACGGCATCGTGACCATCGGCTCAGGCGGCTCCTACGCGCAGGCCGCGGCCATGGCCCTGCTCGAGAACACCGAGTTGTCGGCACAGGACATCGTTCGAAAGTCACTCGAAATTGCCGGCGAGCTCTGCATCTATACCAATATGAGCCACAGCATTGAGACACTGCCATGAAGACTTCGGCAACCCGACACCATAGGGGCCTCCCATGAGCATGTCGTCCCTGACCCCGCAACAAATTGTGCGTGAGCTTGACAAGCACATCGTCGGACAGCAGCAGGCCAAACGCGCCGTTGCCATCGCGCTGCGCAACCGCTGGCGTCGCCAGCAGGTTGAGCCCGGACTGCGCGCGGAAATAACACCCAAAAACATACTGATGATCGGCCCCACGGGTGTGGGCAAGACAGAGATCGCCCGCCGCCTGGCGCGCTTGGCGGGAGCGCCCTTCATCAAGGTAGAGGCGACCAAGTTCACCGAAGTAGGCTATGTGGGAAAGGACGTGGACACCATCATCCGCGACCTGGCCGATATCGCCGTAAAGCAGGCCCGTGAGGCTGCCAAGCTGCTGGTGCAGGCTCGTGCGCAGGACGCCGCAGAGGAACGCATTCTCGACATACTGCTGCCGCCGGCGCGTGGCGATGCAGGCTCGGCGCGGCTGGCGGAGTCGGCCGAAAGCGCGACCCGCCAGACTTT
>CAISIP010000151.1 GCA_903885415.1 uncultured beta proteobacterium | reverse complement strand
GCTGCGCAGCAAGTTGCGGCCCCTGCCAGGCGTTGAAGAAGAACAGTCCCGCCAGCAGCAGGCCCAGCAGCGATGCCAGGACTTTCCAGCGGTGTTTGGCGGGCATGGGGCGAAAGATCAAGGCAGCCGGAATCGAACTGCCGGCCGGCTACTGGATTCTCATCATGGGCTCGCCTGCGGGCCATGATCCATGTCATGCCGCGCCGGCGCCTGGGACCGTCGCTACGGCAGCGCGTGCGGGCGCGACGAAGCTATTTTTTAGCCGGTTTGGCGTCCGGGATGATCGCGTCGACGACGGCCCCGGTAGCCTTGACTGCGGTCTTGACGACGGTCGCGCCTGCGGTCACCGCCAGGTCGGCGACAGCGACCACCGCACAGCCGCTGCAGGCTAGAACGGCGCCTGCGATCAGCAGGTCAAGCAGGACGCGGTTAGGTCTGTCCATGGGGAGCATCCGGTGTTTCAGGGTTGTGCAGGCGCTGTGGCGCGCGACGGGGCTTTTGGGCTGACGCCATCGTCGAAATTGCCGAGTTGGCGCTCGATCTGCGCGGCGCAGGTGCGCGCCGCATCGAGCAGCTTACCCTCATGCGCCCGGGTCGCGCGCTGGCTCAGAACCGATGCGTGGATCGCGGCGGCCATGCGGCCCGCCGCATCGCGGATTGGAACTGCGTAGCCGACGATGCCCTCGACCGACTCCTCGGCGCTGCGGGCGTAGCCTTGCGCCCGGATCCGCGCGAACTCGGTCTCCAGCGCGCCGGGGTCGGTGATGGTCGACGGCGTCATTTTTGGCCGCCGGCCGGAAAGCGCCTGTGTCGTGAGCTTGGGGTCGAAGGCGGCGAACAGTTTTCCGGTAGCGGTGCTGTGCAAGAAAAGCGGCTCGCCCAGGCGGATGTCGAGCGAAATATGTTGGGTTCCCAGGCAACGGTCGGCGTAGATGACGCGCTTACCGACATGCATCGCGAGGTAGACATCGTCGCCGATTTCCTTCACCAGATCCTGCAGCGGGCGCCGGGCGATGGTTCGGATGTCGAGCGACTGCAGGGTTTGCAGTGCCAGCGCCACCGCCCGCGGCCCGACCGAATAGCGCAGGTCGTCGCTGACGCTCGCCACTTCGGCGCTGACCATGGTCTGGAGCATATTGTGTACGCTGCTCACCGGCAGGCCGAGCGCCTCCTTGATATCGGTGAGCCGCAGACCGGTCTTGTGTTGCACCAGCAGGGTCAGCAGGTCGAAGGTGCGAAGGTATCGGTCGGGGCTCATGCAAAATTGTAATCGGCACGTCGCGCCGATCCCCGCAACCCGGCGCGATGGCGCGCCTACAGCAGTTGGTGCAGCTGCATCTTCTGCACCTTGCCGGTGGTCGTCAGCGGCAACTCGGCGTCGCTGGCGAAACGAAAACGCACCGGCACCTTGTACGCTGCCAGTTCCTGCCTGCAGAACCGGGCCAGCTCCTGCGCTTCGCATGGCGCGCCCTCCTTGGCAATGATGATCGCCACCAGCACTTCGTCGAGCTGCGCGTCGGGAACGCCAATCACATAAGCCGTGCGCACCGAGGGATGGCGCATCAGCGTCTCCTCCACCTCGATGGGGGCGATGTTGATGCCGCCGCTCTTGACCATCTCCTTGAGCCGGCCCCGGTAGTAAAGCCGGCCCGCCTGGTCGAGCATTCCAAGGTCGCCGGTGTGGAAGAAGCCCTGCGCGTCGTAGGCTTCCTGGGTCTTGGCCGCGTCCTGGTAATAGGCGGAAAACAGCGGACCCTTGACGCGGATCTCGCCGATGTCTCCGGCTTCCAGCAGCGCACCGGTCTGCAGATGGCAGATGCGCACGCTAAAGCCTGGCAGCGGCCGGCCTACCGACTGCAGCCGCACTGCGAGCGCTTCGCTCGCGTCGGTGACGGCGCAGTTGCCGTAGGTTTCGCTCAGACCGTAGACATTGCAGATCTCGCGCGCACCAAGCTCGACCGCGCCCATCAGCTGCTCGGGCGTTCCGATCATCGCGCCGCTGCGCAGGCAGCTGAGGTCGCGCAGGCTTCGGCTAGGCTCCTCGATCAGCGCCTGCACCATATTCGGCGTCGCGTACATGATGCTGCAGCGTTCTCGCTCGATCAGTTCCAGCGCCTCGTGCGCGTCGAAGTGTTCCTGCAGCACCACGCAGGCGCCGTGACTCAGGATATTGGGCAGCGCGTTGACGCTTCCGAAGCTCCAGAACAGTGACACCGCGAGCCACAGGCGGTCGTTCTCGTCCACATGCTGGCGCTGCCCGATATTCCAGGCGTTTTCTATCCACAGGCGCTGCTGCAGCAGGATGCCTTTGGGCGCGGCGGTAGACCCTGATGTGTAGAGCAGCAAGGCCACATCGTCGGCACGCACCGCGCCGCTGACCTGGTCGAGCCGATCTTCGGAAATTGCGTCCCCCTGCGCCAGAAACTGCGGCCAGTTCAGCAGCGCCGGGTCCGCCGCGCGGGCTGGGGCGTCGGCGCCAAGCCAGACGCAGGCGCGCAGTTGTGGCAGCCTGTCTGCGTGGGGCTGCATGCCGTCGAGCATGGCGCGGTAATCGTTCTTGCGGAATTGCTCGACCGCGATCAGCACGCTGACCTGCGCGTGCGCCAGTGAGTAGGCCATCTCGCGCGCAGTCGCCCAGGTGTTCAGGCCGACCGCGGTGGCGCCAATCTGCTGCAAGGCCTGGAAGGCGACGATCCACTCTGGCCGGTTGCCCATCAGGATGGCCACATGATCCCCGCGTACCACGCCAAGCGCGATCAGTCCCCGGGCGGCGGCGCGGACCTGTAGGCGCAATTCGCGGTAACGGATGCGTTGGTCGCCGGCGACGACGGCCTCGCGCTCGCCGTAGGCCAGCGCGTTGGCGTCGATCAGCGCAGAAATGGTCAGACTGGCGGGCATCTGCTGCATGCGGTGCTCTTCCATGGGTTCAGGCGTTCAGCGCTGGCATCACCTGCTCGGCCATTAGACGCATCGAGTTGCGCGCGCGTTCGCGGTCCTTCCAGTCAACACCTGCGTACAGCAGCGTTCCGAAGTCGCCGGTCCGTTGGCGGAACGCCTGCAACTGCCCAAGCACCCGGGCGGGCGAACCGTGGATCACCAGCTTGTCCATTACATCGAAAAGCGTCACGCTGTCGTCGCTTTGCTTTGGGTCGGTCTTGAAAACACCCAGTGCGCCGCGGCGCTTGAGCTTGGCAAACAGCGAGCGGTAGTAGTAGTAGTAGGGGCCATCGCTGCCCATCGCGTAGGCAGCGGCGGCGGCGTCGTCTTTGGCGACGAAGATGGTCTTGGCGATGCGCCAGTTGGCGCTGTCGACCGGGCGCTTGGCGCGCTCGCAGCCTTCCACATATTTTCCCCAGTGGCTCCTGACCCAGATCGGCATCAGGAAGTTGGCCGATATCGGATCCCAGCCGCGTGCGGCTGCTTCTGTGATGCCCTGCGAAAAGGGCGCCACCGCAGTGACCACGATGGGCGGGTGCGGACGCTGCAGCGGCAGCGGTATGGTTCCCATGCCAGTCTCGGCTAGGTAGGTGCGCTCGGTGCTGATGTTCCAGTGCGCACCCTGGATGCGATAGGGCGCCGGCGTACTCCAGATCTGCAGCACCTGGTTGATCGCTTCGAGAAACATCGCCGGGCGCGGCAGGTCGATGTTGCCGAAGGCCTCGGCGTCGGACGGCAGGGCTCCGGGGCTGATCCCCAGGATGAAGCGCCCGCCCAGCAGATGGTCGAGCATGGCGATGTTGCCCGCGATGGCCGCCGGATGGTGGTTAGGCATGTTCAGCGTGCCGGTGCCCAGGCGCATGCGCTTGGTCGCGTCCACCAGCGTCGCGAGAAACAGAGCCGACGAGGTGATGTTCTCCTCCGGGTCCGTCGCATGCTCGCCCACATAGCCTTCGCTGAAGCCGAGCTGGTCGGCCAGGATGAAAGCCTCGCGGTCCTCGCGCAGGGACTGCTGCCAGTCCTTTCCGATCGGGTGCATCGGCATGGTGAAAAATCCGAGATTCATGGTGTTTCCTGGTGGACTTGGTTGGGCCGGACATGGCCTAGGCTACGTTCTATATGTAGCGCGCATTCGCGCGCGGCGCTGACCAACGCGCGTTCGTGGTCCCGGGTCGCACGGCCGCCGATCACCGACACATGGATCGCCGCCGCCAGCGCGCCGCTGGTTTGCAGAACGGGAACCGCGTAACCGACGATGCCGTCGACCGCCTCCTCGTTGCTCTTGGAGTAACCGTTGGCGCGGATGCGCGCCAGTTCCGCTTGCAGTGCGCCGGCGTCGGTGATGGTGCGTGCGGTCAGCCGCTTAAGGGGCGCCGCCAGCGCGCGGCTGGCCAGCCGGCTGTCGTAGGCGCAAAACAACTTGCCGGTTGCGGTCGCGTGCAGCGACAGCGACTCGCCCAGGCGGATGTCGAGCGATATGCGTTGCGTTCCAATGCAGCGATCGGCGTAAAAAATTCTCCGACCCAGTTGCATGGCCAAGTACACATCGTCGCCGATCTCGCGCGCCAGTTCCAGCAGGTGGCGCCGCGCCAGCGTGCGCACGTCGAGCGAGCCGACAATCGCCAGCGCAGTGCCGACCGCGCGCGGGCCGATCGCGTAACGCAGGTCGTCGCTTGCGCTGAGCATTTCCGCAGCGACCATGGTCTGCAGCATGTTGTGCAGGCTGCTTACCGGAAGGCCCAGCGCGTCCTTGATTTCGGTGAGCCGAAGCCCTTCCTTGTGCCGGACCAGCAGGCCCAGTACATCGAAGCTGCGCAGATAGCGGTCGGGGCTAATGGCGTCTTCCTTCAGTCCGGTTGCTGCGACGCGCCGGCGAGTTCGAAGCCGCGGTAGCCATCGTCTGCGATGTCCTGGCACTCTTTTCGGTAGACGCCGATCTTCGCCACGTAGGGCATGAACACCCTTGGCTTTCCGGGTATGTTGGCGCCCAGAAACCAGGAGTTGGCCAGCGGCAGCAGCGTCCGGCTGGCCGCTTGGTTCACATGCGCCACCCAGTGGTCTT
>CAISIP010000150.1 GCA_903885415.1 uncultured beta proteobacterium | reverse complement strand
GCTGCGAGCCGACATCGTCGATCGTGGCATCGACCCTGCCAAGGTCACGGTCATCCCCAACGCCGTTGATGTCCGGGACTTCTGCTCGGATGGTGTGTCCGACGAAGCCCTCAAGCGCAAGCTGGGTCTCACCGGAAAAACCGTCATCGGGTACATCGGATCCTTCTACGCCTACGAGGGCCTGGACATTCTGATCCGCGCTTTGCCGCGCATACTCGACACGATGCCTGAGGTTCGGCTGCTGCTGGTGGGCGGCGGGCCGCAGGACGGGCCACTGAGGTCGCTGGCTGAAGAACTGGGTTTGCGTGACAAGGTTGTTTTCACCGGACGCGTGCCACACGCCGATATACAAAGCTACTATGAACTCGTGGACTTGCTCGCCTACCCGCGTAAGTCGATCCGGCTGACCGAGTTGGTCACGCCGTTGAAGCCGCTCGAAGCCATGGCGATGCGCAAACTGCTCGTCGCCTCGGATATTGGCGGGCACCGCGAACTGATCGACCATGGCCGAACCGGAATGCTGTTTAAGGCCGGCGACCCCACCGACCTTGCCGCCAAGGCCGTTGCGCTACTCGGCGCTCCGCATCGTTGGACATCCATGCAGGACGCGGGGCGCGACTTTGTGACCGCCGAGCGCAATTGGGTCCACAGCGTCGCGCGTTACCGGGGCATCTACCAATCGGTTTGCGCCTAGCCCGCTGATGCGGGGCCTGCCGCCCGACCGCTGCGTCGGCTACCGGCGTGCAAGCTCGGCGCCCACGCAGCGGCGCCGAACCGCTATTTAACCCGCGCGCTTCGCGTCGACAAAGTCGGTCAAGGAGCCCAGTGTCGCAAAGGTGTGGCCATCGATATCGTCATCGTCCACCACGATCCCTAGCTGGTCCTCCATGGCGGTCATGAGCGACACCACCGCCATCGAGTCGAGCTCTGGCATCGCGCCTAGCAGTGGCGTGTCGCGGGTGAATTTCGCACCGCGGCCATTGAGACTCAGCACCTCGTCCAAGAGGCGCAGCACTTCTTGTGCACTATTCAACTTTGGCTCCCTGAAATATTTTCCATCCGTAAACGCTGGGTCATTCTAGGTTTCAATCGTGGCACGGCGGCGTGCATAACTTCTGCCCATCACCTGATTTTTGCTGCGCCTAGCCAGGCGCCGAAGCCCATGACTGAAGCCACCCTGCTATCCGAACTCGTTACCCGAGCCGCCCGTCTCTCACCGCATGCCTGCGCCTTGACCAGCGATATCGGGTCGCTGAGCTATGAGGAACTCGGGCACGCCGTGCTGCAGTTCGCGTCCGGTCTGGCGGCGCTGGGGCTGGCGCGTGGCGATCGGGTCGCGATCTACCTCGACAAGCGCTTCGAGACGGTGATTGGCAGCTTTGGGGCGTCGGCAGCCGGTGCGGTGTTCGTACCGGTGAATCCGATTCTCAAGCCCGAACAGGTGGCCCATATTCTGCGGGACAGCAATGCCCGCGCTCTGCTCACATCGCCTGAACGCTTATCCCTGCTCGAATCGGTGCTGCCGGCCTGCAAGGACCTGCGCCATCTGCTGATAACGGGTGCGACCTTCGATGCAGTAGCCCGGCGCGCCGCGGCGAATGGGGGCCTGCATCTGGTGTCCTGGAAGACGCTGCTCGAAGGCGTTGGCAAGCCGGTGCATCGGGTGATCGACGTCGATATGGCGGCAATCCTCTACACCTCGGGCAGCACCGGAAGGCCTAAGGGGGTCGTGCTATCGCATCGCAACATGGTCGCCGGCGCCAAGAGCGTCGCGTCCTATCTGGAAAACAACGCACACGATACCTTGCTCGCTGCGCTGCCGCTGTCCTTTGACGCCGGCTTCAGCCAGCTGACCACCGCCTTTCACGCTGGCGCGCGCGTGGTGCTGCTGAACTACCTGATGCCGCGCGACATTGTGCGGGCGATCGATCGCGAGCAGGTCACCGGGCTGACGGCGGTACCGCCGTTGTACATCCAGCTCGCACAGCTCGACTGGCCCCAAGGGGCACAGAACCATCTCCGCTACTTCGCCAATACCGGAGGTCGCATGCCGCGCGCGACGCTGGCGCTGCTGCGCGAACGACTGCCAAAGTCCAGGCCCTTTCTGATGTATGGCCTGACCGAGGCTTTTCGCTCGACCTATTTGCCGCCGGACCAGGTGGACGAACGGCCCGACTCGATCGGCAAAGCCATTCCCAACGCCGAGATACTGGTTCTGCGTGAAGACGGGTCGGCCTGTGGCACCGATGAGCCGGGCGAACTTGTGCACCGCGGCGCGCTCGTTGGCATGGGCTACTGGAACGACGCAGCCAAGACCGCCGAGCGTTACAAACTGCTGGCCCGCGACGCGCCGGGCCAGTCGGCAGCGTTAGCCCTACCTGAATACGCCGTCTTTTCGGGCGATACCGTGCGCATGGATGCGCAGG
>CAISIP010000149.1 GCA_903885415.1 uncultured beta proteobacterium | reverse complement strand
GTCCCGATCCAAGTACGGCGCCAAGCGTCCGAAGAAGGCCTGATTGATTTTTATGTGACGGGCTCTTCGGGGTTCGTTATGGCGCAGGATAGCTTTGGCTTGCCTGTGCAGGGTTCCTGAAGTTGCCGGGCAGGCATCTTCAGGCAAGTGGCCCGAAGCCCGGAATCGTCCAGGTGGGTCAAGTAAGTGAGGGCTTTAATGGCCCTCGAGGCGGGTCGCAGGATCCACCAACTGAAGCAAATGAGGTGAAATATGCCACGTCGTCGCGAAGTACCCAAGCGTGAAATCCTGCCGGATCCAAAATTCGGCAACGTCGAACTTTCCAAGTTCATGAACGTGATCATGGAAGGTGGCAAGAAGGCGGTCGCCGAGCGCATTATTTATGGTGCGCTGGAGCAGATCGAGAAGAAGAACCCCGGCAAGGACCCGGTTGAGGCATTCACTATGGCCATCAACAATGTCAAGCCAATGGTCGAAGTGAAGTCGCGGCGGGTTGGCGGCGCCAACTACCAGGTTCCGGTCGAAGTGCGGCCGGTTCGGCGTCTGGCGCTGTCGATGCGGTGGATCAAAGAGGCGGCCCGCAAGCGGGGGGAAAAGTCCATGGCCATGCGCCTTGCTAACGAACTGATGGAGGCCACAGAAGGCCGGGGCGGCGCCATGAAAAAGCGCGATGAAGTGCACCGGATGGCCGAGGCCAACAAGGCTTTCTCGCACTTCCGCTTCTAAGAGCGCTTACTGCGCTCGGTTGGATTCGGGAGTTGGTTGGAGACGCGTTGCGGCTTCGATCCCCGACCAAGACCGCCCGCGCGCCCGCTGCTGAACCCTGGCCGACTGTATCGGCATGGCTGAGTGGCCGGGCAATCTGAAATTATCGAGCAACCAAGGATTGATCATGGCTCGCGTTACTCCTATCGAACGCTATCGCAACATCGGCATTTCGGCACATATCGACGCTGGGAAAACCACGACGACGGAGCGTATTCTTTTTTATACCGGTGTTAACCACAAGATCGGCGAAGTCCACGACGGCGCCGCGACGATGGACTGGATGGAGCAGGAGCAGGAGCGCGGCATCACGATCACCTCCGCGGCGACCACCTGCTTCTGGCGCGGGATGGACACCTCCTTGCTGGAACATCGCATCAACATCATTGACACCCCGGGTCACGTGGACTTCACGATTGAAGTCGAGCGTTCGATGCGGGTTCTGGACGGCGCCTGCATGGTGTATTGCGCGGTCGGCGGCGTTCAGCCGCAGTCGGAGACGGTCTGGCGGCAGGCCAACAAGTACAAGGTGCCGCGACTGGCCTTCGTCAACAAGATGGACCGAACCGGAGCCAACTTCTTCAAGGTCTACGATCAGATGAAGCTCAGGCTCAAAGCAAACCCGGTTCCAATCGTGATCCCGATCGGTGCCGAAGAGAACTTCACCGGCGTCATCGACCTGATCAAGATGAAGGCGATCATCTGGGACGAGGCGTCCCAGGGCATGCTGTTCGAGTACCGGGAAATCCCGAGTGATCTGGTGACGTTGGCCAAAGAGTGGCGCGAGAAGATGGTCGAAGCGGCTGCAGAGGCAACCGAGGAGTTCATGAACAAGTACCTTGAGGAAGGTGACTTGAGCGAGGACGAAATCAAGCTCGGGATCCGCACGCGCACCATCGCCAGCGAGATTCAGCCGATGCTGTGCGGAACTGCTTTCAAGAACAAGGGCGTGCAGCGCATGCTCGACGCGGTGATCGAATTCATGCCGTCGCCGGTGGATATACCGCCCGTCAAAGGAATGGACGAGGACGAGGCGCCGGTTACCCGCCGCGCCGACGATAGCGAGAAATTTTCGGCGCTGGCGTTCAAACTGATGACCGATCCGTTCGTAGGCCAGTTGACCTTTGTGCGCGTCTACTCCGGCGTGCTGCAAAAAGGCGACAGCGTTTACAACCCGATCCGTGGCAAGAAGGAGCGGATCGGCCGGATCGTGCAAATGCACGCCAACAACCGGCAAGAGGTCAGTGAAATCCGCGCCGGCGACATCGCCGCCTGTGTGGGCCTCAAGGACGTGACCACCGGCGAGACCCTGTGCGATCCGTCGGCGATTGTTT
>CAISIP010000148.1 GCA_903885415.1 uncultured beta proteobacterium | reverse complement strand
TTGGCCAGCGCGATCTCGCCGTCATGCCACATCAAGCCTGCCGCGCCGGTGGGCGCCATGACCAGCGGCATGGCCGAGGCTCGACCGAGGATGGTGCAGGCCAAGCTGCGCCCGGACACGTTGCGCAACACCTTGGGTCGCAGCATGAAAGCCTCGAAGGCCGTGCGGTTGTTCGCTATCGCGCGGTCATCCTCGGCGCCCCGTTCGATGAACTCGAAAAATCCCTTGGGCAAGCGGCGGCGCGCGCGCGCACGCAGATCGGCAATATTGAGCAATCGGGAATCTACGCCGGGCATGGCAGAGTTGACAGTCGCACAACAATCAGGGGTGGTTCACACGCAATGGCGGCTCACGGCTGCATCCGCCCCGCATCCTTCTGCGTGCTTTCCCACACCGCCAGGTCGGGCCATCTTGGTGCCAAAAGCCTGGCGGTCCAGCGGCGCGGCCTCGAGCTTGGCCACGACGGCCTCGGGCGTGCCGTGGGCCACGACCAGGCCCATCCAGGCCGGCACATCGTAGCCAGGGACCATCGCGCCTGCTCCGGCCGCGTACGGCATGATCAACTTGACCGGGCGATCGGGATAGTCGGCATGCGCCAACGGCGCGGCGCCAACGACGTTGGCAAGCACCAGCAGCACGCGAAGCAATGGGTTTTTCAGCATGAACGGTCTCCAAAATGAGCGTCTGAAGGGGCCTTCAAGGGCCACCGCCATCCGGCCAATGATAGGCAGCGCCATCGGGCGTGCAATCGTCATTCGAAATGGGCCGCCATAAGCACCGCATAGACGTACTGGCGTGGATCTGTCGGCGACAGAAGGCGCTCCCCGCAACCCATCGCAGCGGGGCTCATGTGCCCAAGCTCCGATGCCCGTCTTGCGAGATCGTCGTCTTGCGAAACGGACTGGTTGCGACGGCAGCTTCCATGATTTCGCGTTGGATGCGGCCGTCGCTGTCCTTCATGCTGACGATCGAGAACTCGATGTCCTCGCATGGCAGCAAGCCAGGAATCGGGACGAGCGTGCCGGCCATCAGTTCACGATCGATCAGGTTTTCGGACAGCAGCCCGATACCGGCACCGGAACCCACGATACGCGACGCGGCCAGGGTGTTGTTGATGGCGTTGACGCGGTCCAGTTCCGCGCCATGGGCGACCAGCTTGCGCGTGGCATCGCTCCAGTAGAAGGACTCCCGGTGCACACACCAGATCTGCAGGCCCTCGAGCCATCGGGCGGGATCGCAGCCCCAGCGGTCCTGCAGCACCTGCGGCGAGGTGACCCACACCATGCGGTCGAATCCCAGGCTCACGGCCTTGAATTTGTGCGGGTCGATGGGCCCTGACACGATGGCCAGATCCAGCTTGCGCGACTCCAGAAGGTCGAGCAGGCGCCCGGCGCGATCGATCTCGACATCGTAGGAAACTTTCGGCATGGTCTGCGACACGCGCATGGTCAGCGCACCGAGCATGTCCAGGCAGATGCTGCTGGTGCCAATGCGCACGACGCCCGCCGCGCTGGCCTTGCTGAACGACTGCGACAATTCTTCCACCTGCCGCAGCAGTTTCGCAGCGCTGCGCACGAACTCGCGCCCCTCGATGGTGAGCTCCACACCCCGGCCCTGGCGCAAAAACAATTTCTGGCCCACCGCTTCTTCAAGCTCCCGCACCCGCGCCGAAACCGCGGGCTGCGTCGTGCACAGCCGCTCTGCCGCCGCGGTGAAACTGCCAAGCTTTGCGATCCAGGTCGCCAGCTCCAGGCTGGCGGTGGTGAGGTTTCTCATTGGCCAGGTCTCCCGCGAAACATCACAACTCAATTTCCGGTGAACACTGCATCGCGGCGCTCGCGGAATGCAGCCACCGCTTCCTTGTGGTCGCCGGTCATGTTGGACAGCATCTCGTAGGCGACACCTGCATCGAAATGGCTGTGCACCAACTGTTTCAACGGCAGATTCGCGGTGATCTTGGTCCACCGGATCGCCTTGGTGGCACCGCGCGCAAGCCGCTCGGCGAGCCCGTAACTTGCTTGGTCCAGTTGCTCGGGCGGCACGACCTCGCTGAGCAGCCCAAGACGCTCGCCCTCGGCAGCGCTCAGGAGGTCTCCGGTAAGCAGGTACCGCTTGGCCTTGGCATAACCCATGAGCTGCGGCCACAGCAACGCGCCGCCATCGCCCGCCACAAGACCCACCTTGACATGCGGGTCCCCGATCTTTACACCGGCGTGCGCGACCACGATGTCGCAACACACCGCCAGCGTGGCGCCCAGGCCGATAGCATGCCCATTGAGCCGGCACACCAGCGGCTTGGACAGGTCCAACTGCGAATAGATGATTGCCTTGGCTTCGGCCGCCACAAGCTCGAACTCGGCCGGTCGGTCGATCGATGACTGCATCCAGTCCAGATCGCCACCCGCGCAGAACGCCTTGCCGTTGCCGGTGAGCACGATGACGTCGGAATCGGGGTCGGCGGCGGCATCCGTGAATACCTGCGAGAGTTCGGTGTGCAGCCGGCCGTCGATCGCGTTGAGCTGGTCCGGTCGGTTGAGCTTGATCACGAGCACGCGCTGGCGACGCTCGAACTGGATGCATTGGTAGTCGTCCCATTTCATGGCGCGGTATGTCTCCATGTGAATAACAGGACCGGCAGGCCCGGAACCTCGGACTCCGCGAACTGCCGGCGGATGGCCTCGCCGCAGGCAGCGGCATGCGTCTTCATGGCGACCCGGCTCCGGCCAGGGCGTCGGCGCGCGCGAAGGCCTCCAGATGCGCATCGCGGTCCCCGAGCAGCCGGTTGGTGACCATGATGCGCTTGAAGTAGTGGCTGACGGCCAGTTCATCGGTCGTGCCGATGCCGCCATGCATCTGAACCGCTTCATGCGAGATCTGCCGGCCAGCGGCAATCACGTGCGCAACCGCACCCATGACGGCCCGTTCCCTCTGCGCTTCGGCAAAGCCACCGGAGCGCTGCGCCGCCGCTATCACGGCGGCCGCCTCCTGCTCCAGCATATACAACTCGACCATGCGGTGCTGCAGGGCCTGGTTCATGCCGATGGGGCGTCCGAACTGGCGGCGTTCCTTGAGGTAGGCCAGCGTCAACCGGTTCAGCGCACGCATCGCACCGTGGGCCTCGGCACACAGCGCCAGCCGCGCGTCGAGGAGTGCCAGTCCGAGCAGCGATGCGCCCTCGCCACCCTGCGCGAGCAGGGTGCACGCCGCCCCATTGAATTCAATGCTGGCCGCACCGCGGCCATCAATCAGTCCGTAGCTTGTCTTGCGAACACCCGGCTGGTCGGCCTCCACGGCGTACAGCGACAGGCGCTGTACCGCGTCGCCAACAGTGGCTACCGGCTCGGCCACGCTGACAAGCAGTTCGTCGGCCAGGTCGCCATGCAGAACCACCACCTTGCTGCCGTAGAGTTTGCCGCCCTCGACCTTGGTCTCCACCAGGCCGTCGAATGCATCGGCATTGTGCTCGGCATGGGCAAAGGCGAAAAGCCTGCGGCCGGAGGCCAGCGCATCCAGTCGCGACCGAGCCGCCGCTGCGCGCCCACAAAGCGACAGCAGGCGACCGCACACAACCGCGCATGCGAACAGCGGCTCCAGCGCCAGCCGTTCGCCGGCATAACGCATGAGCGCAGCCACCGCCTTCGGTTCGCTGCCAAAACCGCCGTCCTCGACAGGCAGCGCGGCCCCCAGCCAACCCATCTGCGCGTAGTCGAGCCACGCCTGCTTGCTGAAACCAGGTGAGGCACGCCGCAGCGCGCGGTAGGTGTCGAACCCGTACCTGTCCTGGCCGTAACGCTCCACGCTGTCGGCGAACAACTGCAGCGTCTGCGCATCGAGGGCAGGTGGGACGGTGATCGTGTTCATTTACATCCCCAACGCCAGCTTGGCGATGATGTTGCGCTGGATCTCGTTGGAGCCGCCATAGATCGAGGCGGCCCGGTTGTTCAGGTAGCGCGGCATGGCGACCAGGCCCTCGTCCGGCCCGACGGCCGCGACGTTCGA
>CAISIP010000147.1 GCA_903885415.1 uncultured beta proteobacterium | reverse complement strand
CGCCCGCCAGCAATACGATCCGGGGCTCAAAGCGCAGTGCCTGTGCCAACTGCGACTCTAGGGCCGGCACATCGACGATCCAGGCCAGTGCGCCAGCGCCGCTGCCGGCCGCATTGAAATGCACCCGGGCGGCGCCCGCTTCCTCCACATGCATGTCTAGCACTGCTGTTGCATGGGAATCGTCAGGCCAGCAGCGCAGGCCTTCAAGCAACTCCCTCGACTGGTGGTTCAATGCGTAGGCGCGCACGTCATCGCGCTGATTCCCCTGCGCAACGGCCTTCGACACCAGCCCCACCCGCAGTCGCTCACGCGCCAGCAGCAAAGCCAGCGTGTGGCCCACAATACCGCCACCGAGAACGCACACATCGAATTTTTCTGCCATAAAACCGATTGTAAAACCCCTCGCCCGCAACGTCTGTAACCAGAAGCCGGACCGGGAACGGCGATGGCGTCCAGCGCCACAGTTTCGTCAGGGCAAAATCGACCTTCGAAAGCCCGCTTGCAAACCGACTTGGGGATTCCATGACTTTGAACGACAGCCCGACCACTCCCGATTTGCAGGCGACGATAGCGCGCCTGTTTGTCTACCCTATCAAGTCCTGCGCGGGGGTCGAACTGCGGGAGGCCCTGATCACCGAGACCGGGTTCGACCTGGATCGCGCATGGATGGTCGTCGACGAGCAGGGTGTCTTTGTGACGCAGCGGGAATTGCCGCGGATGGCGCTGATACGGCCGCAAATAAAGACCGATGAAGTCGTGCTGCGGGCGCCGGGAATGCTCGCGCTGCATTTGCAAATCGATACGGTCGAGCACGCGACCCGGGTCGAGGTCTGGGACGACACGGTCAACGCCTTTGACATGGGCCCCCTCGCGGCCCAATGGTTCAGCGACTTCCTGTCGCCCGCACCGCCCGGCCAGATCCGGCTTAGCCAGCCCTATCGCCTGGTGCGCTTCGACCCCGAGCAGCGCCGGCTGTCGAAGCTCGCTTGGACTGCCGGCGTCGAGGCCCCGAACCAGTTCAGCGACGGCTTTCCCCTGCTGGTTATCAGCACGGCTTCGCTTGAGGGCCTGAACAAGCGCCTGTTGGCGGCAGGAAGGCAGGCGGTGGGGATCGAGCGCTTCCGGCCCAATATAGTCCTCAGCGGTATGGACGAGCACGATGAAGATCGCGCCGGCGACCTGCACATCACGACCGACGAAGGCGCGGTTCAACTGCGACCGGTAAAGCCATGCCCGAGATGCCCGATTCCGAATATTGACCCGCTTACCGCCCTCTGCAGCGCCGACGTCGGCGACACGCTGCAAGCTTACCGGCAGAATCCGCATCTCGGCGGCGCTGTGACATTCGGCGTGAATGCGATCGTGGTCGATGGCGTCGACCGGTTGTTGCGACTTGGACAGCGCGTCAGCGCAAGCCTTCGTTTCGGCTGAGCCTCGCCGCGCAGCGCGAGGCGCATCGCTTACACTTGGCACCCGTATTTTTGGGGTAATTGCATGAGCTTGAAGTGTGGCATCGTAGGCCTGCCGAACGTGGGCAAGTCCACGCTTTTCAATGCGCTGACCAAGGCGGGAATAGCCGCCGAAAACTATCCTTTTTGCACCATCGAGCCCAATGTGGGAATCGTCGAGGTGCCCGACTCGCGGCTTGATGCGCTAGCCGCCATTGTGCTGCCGAAGAAGATACAGCGCGCGATCGTCGAGTTCGTCGACATCGCCGGACTGGTCGCCGGCGCGAGTACCGGCGAAGGACTTGGCAACAAGTTTCTGGCGCATATCCGCGAGACCGATGCCACCGTCAATGTGGTGCGCTGCTTCGAAGACGCGAATGTGATTCATGTGGCCGGCAAGGTCGACCCGATCTCCGACATGGAGGTCATCCAGACCGAGCTCTGCCTGGCGGATCTCGGCGCGGTAGAAAAGGCGCTGCACCGCGTCACCAAGACCGCGCGCTCGGGGGACAAGGAGTCGATCAAACTGGTCGGGATCCTGGAAAAATGTCAGGCGGCTCTGAACCAAGCCCAGCCGGTGCGCACGCTGGACTTCAGCAAGGAAGAGCTTCCCTTGCTCAAGCAGTTCTTTCTGATCACCGCCAAGCCTGCGATGTTCGTCGCCAACGTCGCCGAAGACGGTTTCGAGAACAACCCCTTTCTGGACCGTCTGCGCGAGTACGCGGCGGCGCAGAACGCGCCGGTAGTCGCCATCTGCGCCAAGATGGAGGCCGAGATGGCCGACATGGAAGAAGAAGACAAAAGGATGTTTCTGGCGGAATTGGGTCAGAGCGAACCGGGCCTGAACCGGTTGATCGTCGCGGCCTACCAGTTGCTGGGCCTGCAAACCTATTTCACCGCCGGCGTGCAGGAAGTGCGCGCCTGGACCATCCACGTTGGCGACACTGGTCCGCAGGCCGCCGGCGTGATCCACACCGATTTTGAGAAGGGGTATATCCGAGCCCAGACCATCGCCTTTGACGATTTCATTGCCTACCGAGGCGAGCAGGGCGCTAAAGACGCCGGCAAGATGCGCTCCGAAGGCAAGGAATACATCGTCAAAGACGGCGACGTCATGAACTTCTTGTTTAGTTCCTGAGCCGACTAGGTGATTTCAAAGCTTTTCAAGACATCTCAAATCACGCAAGAAGTAAGAGCACTCGAAGATGCTTTTTTCAACGCACGCAATAGAAAAATACATGGTCTGCATTAACCTCCTCTGGGTGCCGCACCGGCGAGGGATTTTGCAGGTCGGGTGCAAGCACATGCCCATCGGTTAAGGCCCACACCCAATGGCCTAGGGAGACTCCGCCATTCCAGTCGCCCAGACTCGAAAGAAGTTCATACTCATTCCGGGTTGGCAATCGGGCCTTGATAGACGCACAAACCTTTTGCGCTGACTCTGGGCTG
>CAISIP010000146.1 GCA_903885415.1 uncultured beta proteobacterium | reverse complement strand
GTCAAGGCGCCAATCGATGTGCTCGGCCTGAGCAACGGCGCGCGCAGCGGGTTGACCGGCTTTGTCGCCGGCGTCGCGCGCAGCCAAGTCGCCGCGTCCAACGTGACGATCAACAACCTGCTGCCCGGCTCTTTCGACACCGACCGCCTGCAGGTGACTGTGGCCGGCGCGGCTAAGAAGACCGGCCAATCGGTCGAAGCACTGCTTGAGGCGCGCAGCAAAACCATCCCGGCCCGGCGCTTCGGCACGCCGCAGGAATTCGGCGCCATCTGCGCCTTTCTGGCCAGCCAGCACGCCAGCTACATCACCGGGCAAAACATACTGGCCGACGGCGGAGCTTATCCGGGGACCTACTGACAATTCCAAAGGCCTCAAGCGCCCCAACCGAGGCGACGCTCCGTGCGACCCACTGTGGGTGGCGGAGACATATGGGGTTGGTATGCGTGGCCAATCGCGGACCGCTCCAAGCACCGCAATTCCATGATCCAGCCACCACTGCAACGCCTCGAAGAACTCGGTCTCAACGCCTGCGCAGCGCCGGGCCAGTTGCTTTACGACGGCTGGGTGCTGCGCTTCACGCCGGGGCAGGTCAAGCGGGCGCGTTCGGTTAACGCTGTCTACCCCTCGACGCTGCCGCTGCGCGAGAAAATTGCCTGCTGCGAGGACTTGTACCGCAGCCGCGGTCTGCCCGCCGTGTTCAGGGTCACCGCTTTTTCGGAGCCACCGGAGCTCGACGCGGCGCTCGATGCCCTGGGCTATGCGCGGGTCGAGGCGACCGCGGTCGAAACCGCGCCGATCGACCCGACGCGGCTACTGCGCAGCGACGCGCGGGCGCTGGCCCTGCCCGAATGGGTCGAAGCCATTGGCAACCTGCGCGGCTCGCCGGCGCAAGAACGTGCGCAGCATCTGCGGCGGCTTGAAGTCCTGCCGCTGCCACTGTGCGCGTTGGCACTGCACCAGAACCACTGCTGCGTCGCCACCGGGCTGGCGGTGGTGGAAGGCGGCTGGGCGGGACTGTTTGACATCGCCGTTGATGGCGCGCTGCGCCGCCAGGGTCTCGGGCTGCGCATGGTGAACGGCCTGCTGCATGCAGCCTGGGAACTCGGGGCGCGCCAGGCCTACTTGCAGGTTGGCAGCGACAACGGCGCTGCGCGCAGTTTGTACGCACGCTTCGGCTTTGCACAGCGCTACCCGTACTGGTACCGCTGCCGCCCCGCCTGATCCGCTCAACGCAAGAATGCCGGGGCCGTCCAAGCCCCCTGGGCAGGCAAGTCGGCCGAAAACTGCCATACTGCCTGCCGATTGAATTGGAGAGCGGCTGATGTTGAAGTTCACCTGTTGTGACGCGGTAGGGCAGTTTTCGGGCCAGGTGCAGGCGCAGGTTCTGCGCGGCATCCAGCGCGGCTACGAAAAAGAGTGCCTGCGGGTGGACGCCAACGGCGCTCTGGCCAAGACAGGGCATCCCAAAGCGCTCGGCTCGAAGCTCACCCACCCCTGGATCACGACCGACTACGCCGAGGCGCAGTTGGAATTCATTACGCCGCCGAGCACCGACCCGGCCTTTGTGCTGCAGTTCATGCGCGACCTGCACCGTTTCACCGCCGCGCAATTGGGATCCGAGACGATGTGGGCCAGCTCCATGCCCTGCCTGCTCGGAACCGACGCCGACATCGCGCTGGCCGACTACGGCAGCTCCCACCAAGCGCGCTTCAAGGCCGCGTACCGCGAGGGGCTGGGGCTGCGCTACGGCCGACAGATGCAGACCATCTCGGGCGTGCATTACAACTGGTCGCTTCCGGAGGACTTTTGGAGCGCGCTGCACCGCTGCTGCGAAAGCCGCGACAGCCTGCAGGGCTTTGCCAGCGAGCGCTACTTCGGCCTGATCCGCAACTTCCTGCGCTATGGCTGGCTGATACCCTATCTGTTTGGCGCGTCACCGGCGATCTGTCAGTCCTTCCTGCGCGGCGCCAAGTCCGACCTGCAGGAGCTGGTGCCGGGCACCTTCTACGGCCCTTACGCGACCAGCCTGCGCATGAGCGACATGGGCTACCAGAACCGGGCGCAGGCCAACCTCAACGTCAGCTTCAATTCGCTGGCCGAATACACCGAGGCGCTGGAGTCGGCGATCCGCACGCCAGACCCTTTCTACACGCAGCTCGGCGTGCGCCAGGGTGCGCACTGGAGCCAGCTCAACGCCAGCCTGCTGCAGATCGAAAACGAGTTCTATGCGGCGATGCGACCCAAGCGCATCGCCCGCGAAAGGCCAGCCAAGGCCTTGCGCCTGCACGGCGTGCAGTACCTGGAGATGCGCTTATTCGACCTCAACCCGATGGTGGATATCGGCATTACGCCGGAGCAAAGCAGCTTCGCCGATGCCCTGCTGCTGATGTGCCTGTTTCGCGACAGCCCGCCCATCACCAGCCGCGAACAGGGCGAAAACAGTGAGAACAAACGCCGCGTCGTCACCCGCGGCCGCCAGCCCGACCTGCAACTGCTGGTGCACAACCGCGAGCAGGCATTGCGTCCGCTGGCGCACGAACTGTTCGACGACATGGCGCCGTTTGCCGCGATGCTCGACAGCGCCTATGGCGGCGTGCGCTACACCGAAACGATGGCGCTGCTGCGCCAACGCATCGACCAGCCGGAACTGACGCCCTCGGCACAGGTGCTCGACGCCGCGCGCGAGCACGGTGGCTTTTTCAAGTTCGCGCTGGCTGCATCGCGTCAGCACCAGATGGCGCTGCAATCGCAGCCGCTCGACGCGCCGACCCGGGCTCACTTCGAAGCCACCGCGCAAAAGTCGCTGCAAGACCAACGCCAGCTCGAGGCCGCCGTACAGGGCAGCTTCGAGGACTTTGTGGCCGCCTATTACGCCTGATGCGCGCCTGGTGCGCGGCCCGCGAAGGCCGTTGGGGGACAATAGGCGCCTGCGCCCGCGCGGCCAGTCTGGCGGCTTGCCGCACGCGATCGTGCGGGCTGCGGCCCAAAACCCCCAACCGCCCAATTTCCGGAACCCCATCATGACCTATCCGAACGTGCAACTCCTGATCGACAACCAATGGCGCGCGGCGCGCGGCGACGCCACCCTGGTGGTCCACAACCCGGCTACCGGCGAGGCCATCGGAACGGTCGCGCGCGCCAGCATCGCCGACCTCGACGACGCGCTCGCATCGGCCGCGCGGGGCTTCGAGGTCTGGCGCAACACCCCGGCCATCGAACGCGCCAAACTGATGCGCGCTGCGGCCCAATTGCTGCGCGAGCGCTGCGACGCGACCGCGCGGCTGATGACCCTGGAACAGGGTAAGCCGCTGGCCGAAGCGAAGATGGAAGTCATGATGGCCTGCGACATCATCGAGTGGTTCGCCGACGAGGGTCGTCGGGTCTACGGCCGTTTGGTGTCGCCGCGGGCCATGAACGTACAGCAGATGGTCATGAAGGAGCCGGTCGGCCCGGTGGCAGCCTTCACGCCCTGGAATTTCCCGATCAACCAGGTGGTGCGCAAGATGTGCGGCGCGCTGGCAACCGGCTGCTCGATCATCGTCAAGGCCGCCGAGGAAACCCCGGCATCGCCGGCTGAGTTGGTGCGCGCCTTTGTCGACGCCGGCATTCCCGCAGGCGTGGTGTCCTTGGTCTACGGAGACCCGGCCGAGATCAGCAACTACCTGATACCGCACCCGGTGATCCGAAAAATCACATTTACCGGTTCGACACCGGTGGGGAAACAACTTGCCGCGCTCGCAGGCGCCCACATGAAGCGCGCAACGATGGAGCTCGGCGGACACGCGCCGGTGATCGTTGCCGCTGACGCCAACGTCGCCCATGCACTGAAGATGATCGCCGGCGCCAAGTTCCGCAACGCCGGGCAGGTCTGCATTTCTCCGACCCGATTCCTGGTCGAGGAGGCGGTCCGCGAGGAATTTGTCGCCGGCTTTCTACACTACGTCAGCGGCCTGAAGGTCGGCTCCGGCCTCGAAGCCACGACCAGCATGGGGCCTCTGGCCAACCCGCGCCGACTCGCGGCGATGCAGCAGCTCACGGCGGACGCTGTCGCGCGCGGGGCCACCGTCGCTGCAGGCGGCGAACGCATCGGAACCAGCGGCAATTTCTTCGCGCCGACGGTGCTGCTCGACGCGCCGCTGGACAGCTCGGTCTTCAACCACGAACCCTTCGGGCCCATGGCGGCCATCCGCAGCGTCAAGAACATCGACGAGGCAATCGCCGAGGCGAACCGCCTGCCCTTCGGGCTGTCGGCCTACGCCTTCACCAGCAGTATCAAGACCGCGCACCAGCTGACGGCGCGGCTGCAGACCGGCATGCTGTGGATCAACCAGCAGGCGGCGCCCTGGGCAGAGCTGCCTTTTGGCGGCGTCAAGGACTCCGGATACGGCAGCGAGGGCGGTCCCGAGGCGCTCGAGGCCTATCTGGTGACCAAGACGGTCGCGATGACCAGCGTGTGAGCACACGCGACGTCTCGTTTGACACGCTGGCGCTGGAGCCGGCGACACGGGAGAACCTGCGCAGCCTGGGCTATCTGGAGATGACGCCGATACAGGCTGCCAGCCTGCCGCCTGCGCTGCTGGGCAAGGACCTGATCGCGCAGGCGCAGACCGGCAGCGGGAAGACGGCCGCTTTCGCGCTGGCGCTGCTGGCCAACTTGAACCCGCGCCGCTTTGCGGTGCAGGCGATGGTGCTGTGCCCGACGCGCGAGCTCGCGGACCAGGTGACCGCCGAAATCCGAAGGCTGGCGCGCGCGCAGGACAACATCAAGGTCGTCACCCTGTGCGGCGGCGTGGCGCTGCGCGGCCAGCGTGCCTCGCTCGAGCACGGCGCGCACGTCGTGGTCGGAACGCCGGGGCGGGTCATCGACCACCTCGAGCGCGGCCATCTCACGCTCGAGGCCCTGGCAACGCTGGTGCTCGACGAAGCCGACCGCATGCTCGACATGGGCTTTTTCGACGACATCGCCAAGGTCGCCCGGCAATGCCGCCGGGAACGCCAGACGCTGCTGTTCTCGGCCACCTACCCCGAAGGCATCGCCAAGCTGGCGCAGCAGTTCATGCGCGATCCGGTCACGGTCAAGGTCGAAGCACAAAGCGACGCTGTGCTGATCGAGCAGCGTTTTTACCAGGTCACGCGCACGAACCGCTTTGAGACCGTCGCGATGACGCTGAACCATTTCCGCCCGATCAGCACGCTGGCCTTTTGCAACACCAAGCAGCAGTGCCGTGATCTGGTGGCGTTTTTGCTGCAGCAGGGCTTCAACGCGCAGGCACTGTACGGCGAACTCGAGCAGCGCGAGCGCGATCAGGTGCTGGCGCAGTTTGCCAACCGCAGCTGCTCGGTGCTGGTGGCGACCGATCTGGCTTCGCGCGGGCTCGACATCAACCAGCTGGAGGCGGTGCTCAACGTGACGATCACGCCCGACCCACAGGTGCATGTGCACCGCATCGGCCGCACCGGGCGCGCCGGCGAACAGGGCCTGGCGATCAGCCTGGCGAGCATGGACGAAATGGGCTCGGTCGGGAAGATCGAGCAGTACCAAAAGTCCGAGTCGGTATGGTACGAGCGCGACACCCTCACGCCCACTGGTCAAGGGCCACTGCTGGCGCCGATGGTGACGCTGCAGATCGCCGGCGGGCGCAAAGAAAAAATACGCCCCGGCGACGTGCTGGGGGCGCTGACCGGCCCCGACGGCGGCTTCAAGCGCGAGCAGATCGGCAGGATCAGTGTGACCGACTTCAGCACCTTCGTCGCGGTGGAACGCGCCGTCGCTGGCGAAGCCCTACGCAAGCTCAACGCCGGCAAGGTCAAGGGCAGGAGTGTGCGGGTGCGCTTCCTGGAGCCCTGAGCCGCGGCGCCCCTAACCCAGAGGTTCACACCCAGGCGCCTGGCGCTGCCGTGCAGCGCGCTCACATGCCAACGTAGACCTTGTACGTCGACTTGGGAGTGCCGGCCTCTTCGGTGCTGGGAATTTCCAGGGCG
>CAISIP010000145.1 GCA_903885415.1 uncultured beta proteobacterium | reverse complement strand
CGTGTGCTCTTCCGATCTCTGGAGTACGGAGGAGTTTGATGCGAGCGGTTTCCCTCAGGCTCTTGTCCATGCCGATCTCAACAGGACTCCGGTCTTCGACAGTTACCCGCGCAAGTGGTTGATGGCATGGACCTGTAAGGGTGGGAGACGGTCGGGTTGTCCGCGGGCTGTTTTGGACACCCGATGCGGTCCGTTCCCTAGGCAATCGACCCGCTTGCCAAACAATCGGCGGCAGCATTTTTGACGTTTCCGTGGCGTCTGGCGAGGCTCGCCCCCCGGCTTACTGGTGGCTACGAGGCGGTAGTCCGCCGCGCCAGTACGCCGTCGAGCCAGTCGCTGCGCATTACCGGAACCGCTGTCACCAGCTTTTGGGTGTAGGGGTGGTACGGGCCCGCGAAAATTCGCTCGGTCTCGTCGAAGGCGACGAACTGGCCCTGCAGCATCACGGCGGTGCGGTGCGCGATACGGTGTACGACGTCGAGGTCGTGGGTGATCAGCATATAGGACAGCCCCAGTTCGGCCTGCAGTCGGCGCAGCAGCTTGAGGATTTCTTCTGCCACCAACGGGTCGAGCGCCGAGGTCGGCTCGTCCAGGATGATCAGGTCGGGCTTGGCGGCGAGCGCGCGCGCTATGCATACCCGCTGCTTCTGGCCCCCGGAGAGTTGGCCCGGTTTGCGCTGCAGGTAGTCGTCGGGCAACTCCACCAGCGCCATCAGTTCGCGTGTGCGTTGCAGGACCGCCTCGCGATCCATCCCGAAATAGAACTGCACCGGCCGGCCGACGATGTCCAGCACGCTTTGGCGGGGATTGATCGCGACGTCCGGTATCTGGTAGACGAGTTGTATGCGGCGCTTGATTTCCTTGTCGCGCGCGGCCAGCGCAGGCGCCAGCGCCTTGCCCTGGAAAACAAGCTCGCCGCTGCGGGGCGACAGCAGGCCGGTGACGATGCGCGCCAGCGTCGATTTGCCCGAGCCCGATTCGCCGACCACGGCGACGGTTTCGCCCCGGCGCACGTCGAAGGAAACGCCCTTGACCACATGGAAGTCGCCGTAGTGGGCGTGGCAGTCCCTGACCGACAGGACGGTTTCGGGCTTGACGCTTCCCTGCTGCGCGCGTTCGCTGGCCGCCGCGCCGCGCACCGCGACCAGCCTGGCGGTGTAGTCCTGTCGGGCATGGTGCAGGATCTGGTCGGTCAGGCCCTCTTCGACCTCCTTGCCGTGGCGCAGTACCTTGATGCGGTCGGCAACCTGCGCGACGACGGCCAGATCGTGCGTGATGTAGATCGCCGCCGTCCGGTACTGACGGATCAGCGATTTCAGCAGGATCAGCACTTCGATCTGGGTGGTCACGTCGAGCGCAGTGGTCGGCTCGTCGAGCACCAGCACGTCGGGCCGGCAGGACATGGCCATCGCGGCCATCGCGCGCTGCAGTTGTCCGCCCGACACCTGATGCGGGTAACGCGACCCGAAGTGCTCCGGGTCGGGCAGGTCGAGCGCGGCGAACAGCTGGCGCGCCCAGGCCTCGGCCTGCGCGCGGTCCATCAGCCGGTGGATCAGCGGCGCTTCGCAGACCTGGTCCATCAGGCTGTGCGCCGGATTGAACGCTGCGGCGGCCGACTGCGCGATGTAAGCGATACGCTTGCCGCGAACGCCACGCCGGCCTTCGGCATCGAGCGCGCGTATGTTGACGCCGCCCAGAATCACCTCGCCCGCCGCAATGTGCACGCCGGCGCGCGCGTAGCACATGCTGGCGAGCCCGATGGTCGACTTGCCGGCACCGCTCTCGCCGATCAGCCCGAGCACCTCGCCCTGGCGCAGATACAGGTCGACGTTGTCGACGATGGTCGCTCCGGCGACGCTGTGCTGGCGCAGCCCCTTGATCTGAAGAATGATTGCTTCGGTCATGGCGGCAGACGGCGTTCTCAGAGCTCGGCCGGCGCGCCCGAGGGCCGTGCGTCGATCGAGAGCATCCAGTCGACCACCAGGTTGACCGACACGGTCAGCAGCGCAATGGTGGCCGCCGGGTAGATCGGCGCCATCATGCCGAAGTTGATGGCGGCGGCGTTCTCGCGCACCATGCCGCCGAGGTCGGCGTAGGGCGGCTGTATGCCCAGCCCGAGGAAGGACAGGCCGGCGATGAACAGGAAATTGAAGCAAAAACGCAGACCGAATTCGGATACCAGCGGCGCCCGGGCGTTGGGCAGAATTTCGCGGCTGATCACCCACCACAGGCCTTCGCCGCGCAGGCGCGCCGCCTCCACATACTCCATCACCGACAGGTTCATTCCCAGCGCCCGCGCCAGTCGGAACACCCGCGTCGAGTCCAAAACGGCAATGGTCAGTATCAGCACCGGAATGCTGGAGCCGAAAACGCCCAGGATGATCAGGGCAAATATCAGACCCGGTATCGACAGCATCACGTCGACCAGGCGGCTAAAGAACAGGTCGACCCAGCCACCCAGGACCGCGCTGATGAAGCCCAGCACGATGCCGATGAAGAAGGATAGCGAGGTGATCGCCAGCGCCACGCCGATCGTCATGCGCGAGCCGTACATGACGCGGGTCAGCATGTCGCGGCCGATCTGGTCCGCGCCCAGCCACATGTCGGCAGATGGCTCGTCCCAGGTGCCGCCGATGTTGGCGGATTCGCCGTAGGGCGCCAGCCATGGCGTGAACAGCGCCAAAAAGACAAAGACCGCGACTATCACCAGGCCGAACCATGCCGACGCGGTGGGCTTGTGGCCGAATATCTTCATGGTTGCCATTCAGCGCGCGTGGCGCAGCCGGGGATTGACCAAAATGACCAACACGTCGGCCAAGGTGTTGAGCAGCACGAACACCACCGCAAACACCAGGCCGCAGGCCTGTATCACCGGCACGTCGCGCTTGGAGACCGCGTCCACCATCAGCTGCCCCAGGCCCGGGTAGACGAACACCGCCTCAATCACCACCACGCCGACGACCAGATAGGCCAGGTTCAGCGCCACCACCGTGATGATCGGGGCCGCCGCATTGGGCAGCGCATGGCGGGTGATGACGTGCTGGCGCTTGGCGCCCTTGAGAAACGCCATCTCGATGTAGGGCGTGGACATCACCGACAGCACCGAGCTGCGCGCCATGCGCAGCATGTGCGCGGCGACGAGCAGGGTCAGCGTGATCGCCGGCAGGGTGGTTTGGTAGACGCGCTCGCCAAACGGCATGCCGGCAAAGACCGTCGACAGCGAAGGGAACCAGTCGACTTCCACCGCCAGGAAGATGATCAGCAGGTAAGCGATGAAGAATTCGGGCAACGAGATGGCGACCAGCGTCAGGATGTTGGACAGCCGGTCGGACAACTTGCCCTCGTTGATGGCGCAATAGATGCCGAGGCCGACCGCCAGCGGAATTGCAATCAGCGCTGCGTAGCCGGCCAGAAACAAGGTGTTCGCCAGCCGCGGCATCACCTCGCCGGCGATGACGCGCTTGTTGGTCAACGCCACACCCAGGTCGCCGTGCAGGACGCCGACCAGCCAATTCCAGTAACGCAGGTGGGCCGGAACGTCCAGGCCCAGTTCCTTCCTGAATATGACCAGCGCTTCGGGCGTTGCGCCCTGGCCGAGCACCGCCGAGGCGACGTCACCGGGAAGGATTTCGGTGCAGACGAAGATCAGGACCGACACCGCAAGAAGGGTCAAAAGCCCCAGCAGCAAGCGGTTCACGATCAGTTTCGCCATGGCGGATTCTCAGGCTGAAGCGGCTACGGGAGTCAAGGGGACGCGGCCCATGCTACATAGCCCGGGCCGCGTACAGGAAAAGCGCCGGCGGCAGCCGGCACAGCTAACCGGCCTTGCCGGCGCTCAGGGCTG
>CAISIP010000144.1 GCA_903885415.1 uncultured beta proteobacterium | reverse complement strand
TCGGCAAGCGCAGCGCGCAGCGCCTAGACGACGGCGCAATGGCCCATTTTTTGCAGGGCCAGGACCCGTTCATGCACGAAGACCATCTGGCCTGGAAGGTGCGCGCCGCGCTGCGCGCCGGCAACTGGGCGCAGGTGCTGGCGGCGACAGCGGCGATGGGGGAGTCCCAGCGCAAGGAGGCCCCCTGGGTCTACTGGCGCGCGCGCGCGCTGATGGGTGCGGGCCGCAGCGACGCCGAGCGCGCCGAGGCGACCCGCCTGCTGCAGAGCATCGCCAGCGTGCGCGGCTTTTACGAGCAGTTGGCGCTGGAAGACCTGGGGCAAAAAGTCGGCGTTCCGGAGCGCCCCGCGCCGCTGACGGCGGACGAAAAGGAGGCCGCCAGGCTCAATCCAGGACTGAGCCGGGCCCTCTATGCAATCGCCATCGGGCTGCGCAGCGACGGCGTTCGCGAATGGAATTACAGCGTCGGTCTGCACATCCGCGGCGGCATGGACGACCGGGCGCTGCTGGCAGCGGCCGACCTGGCCTGCCAGCGCGAGGTCTGGGACCGCTGCATCAACACCAGCGAGCGCACCCGGGGTGTGATCGACTTCGCGCAGCGATTCCCGATGCCGCACCAGTCCGCGGTGGTGCAGCGCGCCAACCAGATCGGTCTGGACCCGTCCTATGTTTACGGACTGATCCGCCAGGAAAGCCGCTTCGTAACCGATGCCCGATCGCATGTGGGCGCTTCCGGGCTGATGCAGGTGATGCCGGCGACGGCCCGCTGGACGGCAAAGAAAATCGGCTTGGTGAATTTCACACCGGATCAGATCAACAACCGGGACACCAACATTGCCATAGGCACCGGTTACCTGAAGCTGGTGCTCGATGACTTTGCTGGCTCGATGCCGCTGGCCGCTGCGGCCTACAACGCCGGCCCGAGCCGATCGCGCAACTGGCGCAACGGGCCGGTGCTGGAAGCCGCCATCTGGGCCGAAAACATCCCGTTCCACGAAACCCGCGACTATGTGAAAAAGGTGCTCAGCAACAGCACCAGCTATGCGGCGGTTCTCAGCGGCCAGCCCCAATCGCTGCGATCGCGGCTCGGTACGGTCGGGCCGCGGGGCGCCGGCGCGGAGTCCGAAAACAAGGACCTGCCATAAGCAGTTTGCGGGGAAGCACCATGAAACAGATCTTGCTGCTCGGTGGCACCGGCTTTGTCGGCGCCCATGTGTGCGAAAAGGCAGGCCAGTTGCAGTGCCGCTTGACCTTGGCCACACGCCGGCTGGAGAACGCCAAGCCGATGCAGTCCCTACCCTGGGTCGACCCGGTCGCAGTCGATGTCCACGACGAGGCCGCATTGACCCGGCTCGTGCGCGGGCACGACGCGGTGCTCAACCTGGTTGCGATCCTGCACGGCGACGCGGCGGCATTTACCAAGGTGCATGTGGATCTGCCGGCCAAGCTGCTGCGCGCCTGCGCGGCGGGTGGCGTGCGCCGGCTGGTCCATATCAGCGCGCTTGGGGCCGCAGCCGACGCGCCGTCGATGTACCAGCGCAGCAAGGCGCAGGCGGAGGCCCTTTTGCGCGCCAGCGATCTGGATCTGACCATCCTGCGCCCGAGTGTCCTATTTGGCGCCGGTGACCGCTTTCTGAACCTGTTTGCCAAGCTGCAGGCATTCGCGCCCTTTGTTCCGCTCGCCGGTGCCCGGACCCGCTTTCAGCCGGTCTGGGTGGAAGACGTCGCGCAGGCGATCGTCAACGCGCTGCGCGCCGGATCGGCAACCGGCCGCAGTCGGGGGCCGGTGCTGGAGGCCTGCGGGCCCGAGCTATTCACGCTGCGTGAGCTGGTGCAAATCGCCGGGCGCCTGTCGGGCCATCCGCGTCCGGTGTTCGCGCTGCCGACCGCGCTCGGTCGGCTACAAGCGCTGCTGATGGAATTCGGACCTGGCCAGCCGCTGATGAGCCGCGACAACCTGGAGGCGATGCAGACCGACAACGTCGCCAGCGGCGCACTGCCGGGCCTGGAGGCGCTGGGCGTGCAGGTCAGCGCGCTGTCGGCGATCGCGCCGACCTACCTGCAGCCGGCGCAAGCCGACGTGCATCTGGCGCGGCGACGGATCGCCGGAAGGTTTTAGCCCGTGATCCTCTACATCGGCAACAAGAACTACTCGTCCTGGTCGATGCGGCCGTGGGTGATGCTGCGCCAAGCGGGGATCGCATTCGACGAGGTGATGCTGCGCTTTGACGCCTTCAGCGCCGATTCGCGCTTCAAGCAGCGACTGGGCCCCATCAGCCCGGCGGGCAAGGTTCCGGTGCTGGTTGACGGCGACCTCGCCGTCTGGGACACGCTGGCGATCGCCGAATATGTCGCCGAAAAATTCCCGCAAGCGGCCCTGTGGCCGGCAAGCGCGCACGCTAGGGCGCGCGCCAGAAGCATCTGCGCAGAAATGCACGCTGGCTTTGAGCACCTGCGCAGTGCGTGCCCGATGAACATTGAAGCCTCGCTGGCGTCCACCGGCGCGCTGGTCTGGCGCGACAAGCCAGGCGTGCGCGCCGATGTCGCGCGACTGGTCGAGATGTGGGGCGAGTTGCTCGCTGGGCACGGCGGGCCGATGCTGTTCGGCGACTTCACCATCGCCGACGCATTCTTTGCGCCGGTCTGCATGCGGCTGAGCACCTATGCGCTGCCGCTGCCGGCGCCCATCGCAGCCTATGTGCAGCGGGTGCACGCCCTGGCGGGCGTGCAGGCATGGGTGGACGGTGCGCTAGCGGAAAAGGACTTCATCGACTTCGAGGAACCGTACCGCCTCAGACCCTAAACTTGCGGCCATGCACATCTACCTGGTCGGAGGAGCGGTACGCGACGCGCTGATGGGCTTGCCGGTGAAGGACCGCGACTGGGTCGTCGTCGGCGCCACACCGCAGCAGATGGTCGCGCAAGGCTACACGCCGGTGGGCCGGGATTTTCCTGTCTTTCTGCACCCACGCACCCATGAGGAATACGCGCTCGCGCGAACCGAGCGCAAGACCGCCCCCGGCTACCGCGGATTCACGGTTCACGCCGACCCGGATGTGACGCTGGAGCAGGACCTGGAACGGCGCGATCTGCGCATCAACGCGATGGCGCTGGATGCCCGCGACCTGCAAGCCGACGGCGGATTCGATGCTGCGACCGACCGCCTCATCGACCCCTTTAACGGCCGCATCGACCTGCAGCGCAAATTGCTACGCCATGTCGGCGACGCCTTTGGCGAGGACCCGGTGCGGATTTTGCGCGTTGCGCGATTCGCAGCCCGCTTCGCCGACTTCGAGGTGGCGCACGACACGATGGACCTGATGCGCAGCATGGTGGCGCGGGGCGAGGTGCAGGCGCTGGTGGCAGAACGGGTGTGGCAGGAGCTGTCGGGCGGCCTGATGCAGGCACGGCCCTCGCGCCTGCTGGAGGTGTTGCACGCATGCGGCGCGCTGCCGATCCTCTTGCCCGAGCTGCAACCAGAGCCCCCGGGTGGCGGCGCAGCGGTCGAAGTCGAGCGGCTGCAACGGGTTGACCGGGCAGCGCGGCTGCAGTTCGCGCTGCCGCTGCGCTTCGCCTGCCTACTGCTGGGCACTGCGCAGCCGCCGGCCATTGCGCGCTTGTGCGAACGTCTGCGCGTTGCGGGCGATTGCCGTGCGCTCGCAGAGTTGGCCGCGCGCGAACACGCCTGCATCGACGCCAGCGGCACGCTCGACGCCCGGGCGCTGCTGCTGCTGCTCGAGCGCTGTGACGCATTTCGAAAACCGGAGCGCTTTGCGCAACTGCTGCAGGTCTGTGCCTGCGCCGCCGGCGCATCGGAGGACCGGCCGTACGCGCCGCATGCCCGCCTGCTCGCTGCGCTCGTTGCCGCGCAATCGATCGCCACGCAAACGGTGGCACTGCAGGCGCAGGCGGCGGGCTTGGTCGGCCATCAGGTCGGCGTGCAGATACACGCCGAGCGGATCGCGGCGATCGCGCATTCGCTAGCCCGTAGCAGCTGAACAGGACACCGACCCCAAGCGCCACGAACGGGCCCGGGTCCTCGACGCAAGCGCCGCTGGAACTGCTTGCAATCGCGTCGCAGGGCGAGGCTAGCGCACCAGCGCCAGCGCGGCATAGTCGCCGACCCGATCGCCGAGCCCGGCGCCCACGAGTTCGAAGCCGCCGGTCAACGCGCCGAGCTTGCCGGTGATATGCGCGCGCAGGCGCGGCAGCAGGTAGTCGCGGTGCTGCCAGAACACGCCACCGCCCATGCACACGCGCTGCAGGTCGAGCGTTACCACCAAGTTGTACAGCGCACGCCCCATCACGCGACACAACCCGTCGACAATGCCGCGCGCCTTCGGGTCGCCCTGTTGCGCCCCGCGCATCAGCGAAGCCGCGTCGGGGTAACCCAGCGCGCCGAAACGCCGCGGCAGCGCGCTGCCGGCGATCAACGCCTCCACGTCGCCGGTATTGCCGCAGCCGCACAGCGCATCGCTGTCGTCGCTGACGAACATATGGCCTGCGTGGCCGGCGTTTCCGTTCTTGCCGCGCAGCAGATGGCCATCCACGCACAGGCCGAAACCGATGCCGGTGCTCCAGGTTACATAGGCGCAGTGGTCTAAGCCCTGCAGCGCACCCCACCGCCGTTCGGCCTCGAGCGCGGCAATGCAGTCGTTGGCGACGCGGACCTCCGAAAACGCGGCGCGCAAAGGCGCCTCCAGCGGCACGCTGTGCCAGGCGTTAGGAAGACCGCGCGCCGGTCCGGCCAGGCCGCCGCAGATGTTCGGCGCAGCAAGTTCGATGCAGCCCCCGCGCAGCACAAAGGGGCCGCAGGACGAGACCCCCACCGCCGTCAGTTCAGCCGCCGAAATACCCGCGCTGGCACAACTCTGGGCGATCAGGCGCAGGATCTGCTGCGCCAGCGCTTGCGGCGCGCCCTGCGTCGCAGTGGGCTCGGTGACACGTCCACGAATGCCGCGCGCGTCGGCAACGCTCACCGCCACCTTGGTTCCACCCACGTCGACGCAGGCGCGTGCGCCATGGATTCCTTCGCAGGCCATCAGGGGCGCCGCAGCGCCCGATTCCGGGTTCATGCCGGTAGCAGCCACGGACAGCGCGTCGTCAGAACTCGATCGCGTCGGCGATCGCTTTGATCCCCGCCCGCGCGCAGGACTCGTCGGCGTCGCCGCCCGGGGCGCCGGAGACGGCGATGGCGCCCAACGATGCGCCGGCAGCCTCTATCAGCAGCCCCCCGCCGGCCGCCATGAAGCGCGGCAGGCTGCGCAAGCCACTCATCGGGCGTCCAGGCTGGGTCTCGATGGCCAGCGCACTGGTGGCGCTTCTGAAACTCGCCGCGGTCCAGGCCTTGTTGCTCGCAACCTCCAACGTGTGCGCGCCGGCGAAACGGTCGCGCAGCAGCACCTGCACCAGCCCGGAACGGTCGACCACCGCAACGCCCACCTGGTAGCCCTGACCGCGGCAGGACTCCATCGCCGCCCTGGCCGCGACCCACGCGGTTTCGGGCGTCAGGGACGCGGTTTGAAAGGTCGCGCCCTGGGCGTGCGCGGCGGCAGCGGCCAGCACCGTGCAGGCGACCACAAGACTCTTGTGCAAAGGCGTACTCCTAAAGCGTGCGTCTTTCTAACACAGGCTGGCGCGGGCACTGGGCCGCAGCGCGACCGCTTCCTGCGCCAAACGGGT
>CAISIP010000143.1 GCA_903885415.1 uncultured beta proteobacterium | reverse complement strand
TTGTCCAGAACGCCCAGCAGCATGTGCATCGACTCCTGCGCGGTTTCAACTTTCAGCGCACGGTTGCTGGCCATCGTCATGCCGAAGTCTTCTGGGTGGATTTCGTACTCGCGGATAGCACCGTCGCGCAATTCGCCGACCATGGTCGCCGCACCGAGACTCACCTCGTCCATGCCGTCCCGACCGTAGACCACAACCGCGTGCTCGGCGCCCAGCCGCTGCAAGGCGCGCACCTGGATGCCGACCAGGTCGGGATGGAAAACGCCCATCAGGATGTTGGGCGCATCGGCAGGATTCGTCAGGGGTCCGAGCAGATTGAAAATGGTCTTGATGCCCAGTTCCTTGCGCACCGGGGCGACATTCTTCATCGCCGGATGGTGGTTGGGTGCGAACATGAAGCCGATGCCGACTTCCTGAATGCATTGTGCGATGCGTTCTGGCGCCAAGTGGATGTTCACGCCGAGCGCCTCCATCACATCGGCGCTGCCGCTTTTGCTGCTCACGCTGCGCCCGCCGTGCTTGCTGACCTTCGCCCCTGCAGCAGCGGCGACAAACATGGAGCATGTCGATATGTTGAAGGTGTGCGCGCCGTCTCCGCCGGTGCCGACGATGTCAACCAGATGCGATCTGTCGGCCACATGCACCTTGGTGGAGAACTCGCGCATGACCTGCGCCGCGGCGGTGATCTCGCCAATGGTTTCCTTCTTGACGCGCAAGCCGGTGATCAGCGCGGCCATCATCACCGGCGACAGTTCGCCGCCCATGATCAGCCGTACCACATGCAGCATCTCGTCGTGAAAAATCTCACGGTGTTCTATGGTTCTGGTGAGCGCCTCCTGCGCGCTGATCTTGTGGCTGTCGGGCATGCTGGGTCTTCCGGAATATGTGATTTAGATGGTGCTGCGGCCGGCTTCGTACCGTGATCTTCAGCGGGAGAAAAAACGGTGGATTATGCCGATCGCCCGGTCTATCCCGGCGGTGTCAATGTCCATATGGGTCACGAAGCGCAAGCGATACAGGCCGGTGGCCAGAACGCCGTGGCTTTTCAGGAACGGCAGCAATTCGGCCGATCGCGCCCGGGCGGCGCCCACCAAGTCTATAAAAACAATATTGGTCTGCGGCGCCTCGACCTGCAGCCCGTCGATACCCCGCAAGCCCTCGGCCAGCCGCCGCGCCAGCGCATGATCGTCGGCGAGCCGCTCCAGGTGATGGTCCAGAGCGTGCGATCCGGCCGCCGCCAAAATCCCCGCCTGCCGCATCCCGCCGCCCGCCATCTTGCGAATGCGGTGCGCGCGGGCGATCAGCTCCCGACTGCCGCACAGCACCGATCCGACCGGGGCGCCAAGACCCTTGCTCAGGCAGACCGAGACACTGTCAAAGCACCGGGCGATGCGCTGCGCCTCGGCCCGGATATCCGATCCCTTGGCAGCCGCCTGCGCCGCTGCTGCGTTGAACAGCCGCGCCCCGTCCAGATGGCGGGCCAGGCCGCGTGCGCTTGCGAAATCGGTCGCCTCCTTGACATAGTCGAACGGCAGCAACTTGCCGTTCCAGGTGTTCTCGAGCGCCAGCAGTCGGGTTCGCGCGAAGTGCGCGTCGTCGGGCTTGATCGCGGCCTCGATATCGGCCAGCGCCAGGCTGCCGTCCCTCTGGTGTTCGATCGGCTGCGGCTGCACGCTGCCGAAAACGGCGGCGCCACCGCCCTCCCATCGGTAGCAGTGCGCCATCTGGCCGACGATGTATTCCTCACCCCGCTGGCAATGGCTCAGGATCGCGCACAGATTGCTCTGGGTTCCAGTGGGCATAAAAAGCGAGGCCTCAAAGCCCAGTAAGCCGGCCGCCTGATCCTGCAATGCGTTCACGCTCGGGTCGTCTGCAAACACGTCATCGCCGAGCGGGGCCGTCAGCATGGCCGCGCGCATCGCGGCGCTAGGCTGGGTGACGGTGTCGCTGCGCAGATCCACTACGGTATTCATCGCGTTCTCCGGTTCTACTGCCGGCGCCGCCGGTGGGTTTGCATGGGCTGGGCGCACGCGCCCACAGTGGCGTGCATCACAGCAAGAAGTTCTTCAACATCGCGTGGCCGTGTTCGGTGAGTATCGATTCCGGGTGAAACTGTACCCCCTCAACGCGCAGATGCTGCGGCAGGCCCCGGTGACGCACGCCCATGATCTCGCCGTCATCGGTCCAGGCCGTCAACTCGAGTTCGCGGGGGCAGGTCGCACGCTCGATCGCCAGCGAATGGTAGCGGTTGACGGTGAATTGGTCGGGCAGCCCCGCGAAGACGCCGGTCTGGGTGGTCGTGATGCGCGAAGTCTTTCCGTGCATCAGCTCCCTGGCGCGGACGATATGGCCGCCAAGCGCAGCGCCGATGCTCTGGTGCCCCAGGCAAATGCCCAATATCGGCAGCTTGCCCATAAAGTACGCGATGGCAGCGACCGAAATTCCCGCCTGTGCCGGAGCACAGGGGCCGGGAGACACCACCAATCGGTCGGGCGCGCGCGCCGCAATCGCCTCCACCGTGATTTGGTCGTTGCGAAAAACCTCCACCTCGGCGCCCAACTCGCCAAAATACTGGACGATGTTGTAAGTGAAGCTGTCGTAGTTGTCGATCATCAGCAGCTTGATCGCCTTCATTCCAGTCCCTCCTCAACCAGTTCGCAAGCGCGCAGCAGGGCGCGCGCCTTGGCCTCGGTTTCCCGCCACTCCATCTCGGGAACCGAATCGGCCACTACCCCTGCCGCCGCCTGCACATACAGCGTTCCATCCTTGACGATTCCGGTGCGGATCGCGATCGCAACATCCATGTCGCCGGCGTAGCTCAGATAGCCGCAGGCGCCGCCATACAGGCCGCGCTTGCTCGGCTCGAGTTGGTCAATCAGCTCCATCGCGTGGACCTTCGGCGCGCCGGTCAGTGTGCCGGCCGGAAAACTCGCCTTGAGCACATCCATATTGGTCATGCCCGGTTTGAGCACGCCTTCCACATTGCTGACGATATGCATCACATGGCTGTAACGCTCGACGGCAAATGCCTCGGTGACCTTGACGCTGCCGGTCCTGGCAATGCGGCCGATGTCGTTGCGCGCCAGGTCGATCAGCATCACATGCTCGGCGCGCTCCTTCGGGTCGCTGACAAGCTCCTCCTCGGCCGCCTTGTCGAGCTCAGGCGTGGCCGCGCGGGGACGGGTGCCGGCGAGCGGGCGGATGGTGATTTTCTGCCCCGCCTCGACCTGCTCCTGGCGCACCAGTATTTCGGGGCTCGCCCCAACCACCTGAAAATCGCCGAATTGGTAGTAGTACATATACGGGCTGGGGTTTAGCGACCGCAATGCGCGGTACAGCGACAGCGGCGACTCTGTATAGCGCTTCTTGATGCGCTGGCCAATTTGCACCTGCATGCAGTCGCCCGCCTCTATCAGCACCTTGGCGCGCTGCACCGCGGCAATGTAGTCCGCCTTGGCGAACTCCCGCTCGGCCGGATAGCTCGGGCTCGGCTTGACCACCGGCGCGCTGACCGAATACTTGAGTTGCTCCTTCAGGTCGCGCAGGCGTTTCTTGGCGTTGCTGTAGGCCTCGGTCTGCGCCGGGTCGGCGTACACGATCAGGTACAGCTTGCCCGACAGGTTGTCGATTACCGCCAGTTCCTCGCATTGCAGCAGCAGGATATCGGGACAGCCCAGCGTATCCGGGGGGCAGGAGGCGGCAAGCTTGCTCTCGATATGGCGCACCGTGTCGTAGCCAAAATAGCCGGCAAGCCCGCCGCAAAAGCGCGGCAGGCCCGGGCGCAGCGCAACCTTGAAACGCGACTGGTAGCGGGCGATGAAGTCCAGCGGGTTGTCCTGGCTGGTCTCGGTCACCACGCCATCGCTGACCACTTCGGTCCGCGCCTGCGGCCCGAAGCCGCTTGAACGCAGCAAGGTACGGGCCGGCAGACCGATGAAGCTGTAGCGGCCGAAGCGCTCCCCGCCCACCACCGACTCGAGCAAAAAGCTGTGCTTGCCGCCGCCCCTGGTGTGCGCCAGCTTCAGGTAGAGCGACAGCGGCGTTTCCAGGTCGGCGAAAGCCTCCGCCATCAGCGGTATGCGGTTGTAGCCTTGGGCGCTCAGGCTTTTGAATTCAAGTTCGGAAATCACGGTGCGGGCCTTCTCGGTTCGCCCCCCCTTGCCGAGCCATGGCCGGAGGGTGCGTGTATGGAGGATTGCCTGGCGACCAGGCTAATGGCGATTCGGATAGAGCGCCGGTGTCGCGCGCATCACTGGCCCGCTACAGAACCCGGCGCGGGATCAGGCGCTTTGGGCGCGCGCGCAGGCAGGCAAATCAGGTGATATACGCCAGGGCCAGGCCCCCCGGTCGCTGCAACCCGTAATGCTGATGCGGTGAATGAACATGGACCCAGTGTAGCAAAGCCGACGCCTAGGCTTAGGCCGCCGGCACTCGCGTGCAAGCCCCGCTTCAGCCCAGCGCGCGGCGCATGGCGCCGATCACCGACCCGTAGTCCGGTTTGCCAAAGATCGCGCTGCCGGCCACGAACGTGTCGGCGCCGGCATCGGCAATGCGCCGGATGTTTTCGACCTTGACGCCGCCGTCGACTTCCAACCGGATGTCCTTGCCGCACGCCGCGATGCGCCGGCGCACATCCGCAATTTTGCGCAGCGCCGAGTCGACAAAGCTCTGGCCGCCAAAGCCGGGGTTAACGCTCATGACCAACACCAGGTCGATATCGTCGATCACCCAGTCGAGAACGTCCAGCGGCTGTGCCGGGTTGAATGCCAGGCCTGCCTTGCAGCCGCTGGAGCGGATGGCCTGGATGCTGCGGTGCACATGACCGCTGGCGTCCGGATGAAAGCTGATCAGGTCCGCTCCGGCCTCGGCGAACGCTGCTGCCAGCGCGTCGACCGGTTGCACCATCAGGTGCACGTCAATCGGCACCGGTGCGCCGGCGGCAGTACGCGCATGTGGCTTGAGCGCGGAACAGATCATCGGACCGAATGTGAGGTTCGGCACGTAATGGTTGTCCATCACGTCAAAATGGATCCAGTCGGCGCCGGCGGCGATCACACGCTTGACCTCCTCGCCCAGGCGGGAAAAGTCTGCCGACAAGATCGATGGAGCAATGCGGTAAGTCATGGGGCGAGGCTCCTGAAGTGGTTGGCGCGCAAGACGCCATTTTCACAGTTAGCATTGGGCCATGGCCAAGTACCAGTTGCATGTCGAAGTTCTACCCCGCTTTTTGCCCGAGCAGTCGGCGCCCGAGCAGGGGCATTTTGTTTTTTCCTACACCATCACGGTCACCAATACCGGCGACATCGCCGCACAGGTGATATCGCGAACCTGGAACGTGAACGACGCCAACGGCCACACGGAAAAGGTGAAGGGCCTGGGCCTGGTGGGGCGTCAGCCGCTGCTGCAGCCCGGGGAAAAGTTCGAATACACCAGCGGGACACGACTGCACACACCCACCGGCACCATGCACGGCAGCTTCTTTTGCGTCGCCGAGGACGGCGAAAAGTTCGACACCGACGTGCCGATGTTTGTGCTGGACGCGCTAAGCGCAAGCGGCGGCGGACGCACGCTGCACTGATACCCCCGGCGGGAACGGCCATGGGCGAATTCGACCTGATAGCCCGTTACTTCAAGCGGCCGGTCCGGCGGGCGGCGCTGGGCGGCGGGGACGACTGCGCGCTACTGCAGGCATCGCCGCGCTGCCAGATCGCGATCTCGTGCGACATGCTGGTCCAAGGCCGGCATTTTTTTGCCGACGCCGACCCTTTCAAGCTCGGCCACAAGGCGCTGGCGGTCAACCTGAGCGATCTCGCCGCCTGTGGCACCCGACCGCTGGCGTTCTTGCTGGCGTTGGCCTTGCCCAATGCTAACGAAGTCTGGCTGGCGGCTTTCTCGCGCGGATTAATGGCACTGGCAGACGCTCACGAATGCGAACTCATCGGCGGCGACACGACGCAAGGGCCACTAAACATCTGTATTACGGTGCTTGGCGAGGTGCCCTTGGCAGGCGCCCGCAGCACGGCGCTGCTGCGTTCGGGTGCTCGCGCTGGCGACGAGCTGTTTGTCAGCGGAACGCTGGGCGACGCTCGCCTTGCGCTGATGGCGTCGCGCGGACTGGCCCTGCCGCCAGGACTGCTGGCGAAAGCGAAGCAGCGGCTGGATGCGCCGACCCCGCGCGTCGCGCTGGGTCTTGCGCTGCGCGGACTGGCAACGGCGGCAATCGACATCAGCGATGGCCTGCTCGGCGACCTGGCCCATCTGCTCGAAGCCTCGGCGGTCGGCGCCTGCCTGGACACCAGCGTTGCGGCGACGCTGATGGCCTGCAGCAGCGCCGAACTCGACGCCGCAGTGGACGCCGAAACAAGGCTCGAATGGATCCTCGGCGGTGGCGACGACTACGAACTGCTCTTCACGGCCCCCCCGGCAGCGCGCGACGCGGTGGAGCAGGCGGCCCTGGCCAGCGCCACCCGGGTCACGCGCATTGGCCAAATCCAGGCCGAGCCCGGCCTGCGGCTGTTCGACGCGAAGGGCGCGCCGGTCGCAGCACGCTACCGCTCCTTCGACCATTTCGCCTGAGTTCGCCAGCCGCCGGGGAAGGCCTCAGGGGGCCGGTGCCACCGGCCGCGGGGCTTCCCGACGAATCAGGTAGATGCCGCTGGCGATGACGATCGCGGCGCCGAGCAGCGTCATCGGGTCCGCAAGCACATGCCACAGCAACCAGTCCAGCCCGATCGCCCAGGCCAGCGCCGTGTATTCGAAGGGCGCTACCGCCGATGCCTGCCCATGGCGGAATGCTTCGGTGATCGCCACCTGGCCCAGGAACCCGGTCACCGCCAACGCGACCAGCGCAGGCCACTGCGCGAAAGACACTTCTACCCATCCGGGCAATGCGAGAACACCCGCCCCGAAAGCCCACATCGCGGTAGCCCAGAACACCAGCGTGACGCCGGGGTCGGTACGGCTGAGAAGCCGGCCCGCGATCACCGCGACCGCATAGCAGACGGCAGACCCCAGGGCCGCGAGCGCGCCCAAGGACACCATGGCGCCATGGTCGGGGCGAAGTGCGACGACGACCCCGACCAGGCCGAAGGCAATCGCCAGCCAATGCCGGGAGCTGACCGTTTCCTTGAGCACCGGTATCGCGAATAAAGTGATCAGCAACGGAGCAATAAAAAAAATCGCGTAGGCCTCAGCCAGCGCCAGCGTCTTGAGCGCCTGGCTGAACAGCGCCAGCATCAGAACGCCAACGCCACCGCGCAACAAGTGCAGCGGCCAGCGCACCCGCAGCAGCAGTCGCGCGTCCTTGCGCCAGAGCACATACAGGCACACCAACGGCAGCGCCGACAGTCCACGCAGCGCAGCCACCTGCATCGCCGGGTAACTTGCGCTGAGCGTCTTGAGCACCGCGTCCATCAGCGAAAACATTGCCACGGCGGCCAGCATGGCGACGATGCTGCGAAGATTGCCCGATGCCACTGCAGCGCCTCTTCAGATAGTGCGCTGCGTTGGCCGCAGCGCGCGGCGCGCCCGCACAGCCGTCGCGTCGTCAGCAGTCGCCACTGTCCCCATGACTGACCTCTTCATTCTTGATCGATGTTCCCTACTCGGTCGCGCCGTGCACCCGCCGCAGTTGGCGCGCGCCAAGCATACCCTGCGATCCGTTCGCAATCGTGCGCCCCGCTCGGGCTCGCCCATAATCCGCTGATGCCCGATAGCGCCACCACGGCCCCAAGCCACCCCCATGCTGCGCCCCGCGTGCGCCCCAACGCGCGCTTCATGCTGGCGCACCCGGCGCACTGCATCGCTTTGGGCTTTGGCGCCGGCCTGAGCCCCTGGGCGCCAGGCACCGCCGGAACGCTGTGGGCCTGGCTGGCTTTTCTGGTGCTGCAACTGTGGCTGACACCGCAACAAATAGGCTGGCTGATAGCCGCGTCGCTGCCGCTGGGATGGTGGGCCTGCAGCGTCACGGCGCGGGACATGCGGGTGCTCGACCCCGGGCCGATCGTGTGGGACGAAGTGGTGGCCTTCTGGATCGTGCTGTGGCTGGTTCTTCCGGCCGGATTCCTGGCGCAGTTGCTGGCCTTTGCACTGTTTCGCTTCTTCGACGCCGCCAAGCCCGGACCGGTGGCCTGGGCCGACCAGCTGTTCCATGGCGTTGACCCGACGACCGACCGTCTGGCCTGGCCCAAGGCGGGATTTGGCATCATGCTCGACGACCTGGTGGCGGCCTTTTGCACCCTGATAGTGATCGCCTTGTGGAGGTTCTGGTGACCGCCACGCCGGGCGCACCGCATGCGCTGTGCGAAGCCCTCGCCGCCGCGCTGCTGGCGCGCGGCTGGAAACTGGCGACCGCTGAAAGCTGCACCGGCGGAATGATCGCCGCCGCCTGCACCGACCTGAGCGGCTCGAGCGCATGGTTCGAACGCGGCTTTGTCAGCTACTCCAACGCGGCGAAGACCGAGATGCTGGGCGTGGACGCACAGTTGCTGCTGCGCGCGGGCGCCGTCAGCGAGGACACCGTGCGTGCCATGGCCAGCGGCGCCGTCGCGCATTCGCACGCGCAGGTGGCGCTGGCGGTCACCGGTATCGCCGGTCCGACCGGCGCCAGCGCTGCCAAGCCGGTCGGTACCGTCTGGTTCGGCTGGAGCGTCAACGGCCAACTGCACGCCGAGCTGCGCCGTTTCGACGGCGACCGGGCCGCGGTCCGTTTGGCGACGCTGCGCCACGCGCTCAGGCGGCTGCTGGCCTTGCTGGCCGACGGCGATACGAGCGCCGGCGCTCACAGCCCCCCGTAGCGCGGGCCCGCCGGCGCGCAAGAGACGCCCGCATGAGCAGCGGGACTGGTCATAATCGCTGCCACAACAAGGAGACGCCGATGTTGCACAAGCTCAATGCTCTGTTTCCGATCCGCTACACCGTCTTCGCCATGTCGGTGCTGGGAATGCTTCTGGGCGGCTTCTTTCAGGGTGGCTGGTTGCTGGCCATTTGCGCGGCGCTGGTCGTGCTGGGCGTGATGGACCTGCGGCAGACCAGGCGCTCGATCCTGCGCAATTACCCGGTGGTGGGCCACCTGCGCTTCCTGCTCGAATACATACGCCCCGAAATGCGGCAGTACTTTCTGGAGAGCGACACCGAGGCCACCCCTTTTTCGCGTTCGCAGCGTGCGCTGGTCTACCAGCGCGCCAAGGGCGATTCGGATAAGCGGCCTTTCGGCACCCAACTCGATGTGCACGCCCAGGGCTACGAATGGCTTAACCATTCGATCACCCCGAGCAACGTCGACTCGCACGATTTCCGGGTCTGGATCGGCGGGACGCCGGAGGCTGCAGCAGCGCGCGA
>CAISIP010000142.1 GCA_903885415.1 uncultured beta proteobacterium | reverse complement strand
TAGACCAGATCGTGCGCCGTCTCCCGACCCATGAAAGGGCCCAGCCCCATCATCACTGCCTCGGACATCACCAGGCCATGCGTCAGGTCGATGTTGCGACGCATCTGCGCCGCGTCGACCTCCAGTCCGGCCAGGATAAATTTGCTCTGCTTGAGTGCTCCGGACATCAGGCAAAAAATCTCGGGCAGCGCGACCCATTCGATTTCCCACGGGCCGGTGGACCGCTCATGGTCGGCGACCATCGCGTCCATCAACGACGCGGCGAGCTGGCGCACCACCGACACGTTGGCGTGGATGTACAGGCACGAAATCGGGTTGCGCTTTTGCGGCATCGTCGACGACGAGCCGCGGCCCGGCGCGAAGGGCTCGAAGACTTCGGCCACCTCGGTCTGCATCAGCAGCTTCACATCCATCGCGATTTTTCCCAGCGAGCCACCGACGATTCCCAGAAAGGCGCCAACCTCGGCAAAATTGTCGCGCACCGTATGCCATGAAATCAGCGGCTGGCCCAGTCCAAGTTCGCGCATCAGCGCCTCCTGCGTCTGCATCGCGCCGTTTTCCAGCGACGACAGCGTTCCGGAGGCGCCGCCGAACTCGCCCACCAGCACCCGTGGCTTGAGTTGCCCAAGCCGTTCACGATGGCGCTCAATGCCCGCCAGTATGCTGGCCATCTTGTAGCCGAAAGTAATCGGCGTGGCCTGCTGCAAGTTGCTGCGCCCGATGATCGGCGTGTCACGGTGCGTTCGCGCGAGCGTGGCCAGGCAACCCGATATCTCCCGCAGATCGGCCTCGACCAGCGCGAGCGCCTCGCGGATCTGCAGAACCGCCGCTGTATCGGTGATGTCCTGCGTCGTTGCACCCCAGTGGCAGTATTCGCCCAAGCGATCACGGCAGTTCGCGTTGATCTGGTTGACCACTGCGATGATGGGATAACCGATCTGTTCGGTCTTGGCCTTGAGCAGCACCCAGTCGATCTGGCTGAGCTCGCAGTGGCGAACGATTTCGTCGGCAGCCTCCTGCGGAATGATGCCCAGCGCACCCTGCACCTTGGCCAGCGCCCGCTCGATGTCCAGGTACTTGGCCGTGCGATTTTCGTCCGACCAGACCTGACGCATTGCGGCGTCGCTGAACATGTCGCCGAAAATCCGGGAGTCGATGATGGTGGAAGGCAAGCGTATCTCCGTTAAAAAAGGTTTTCCGCGCCTGCGCAGCGCGGCGGATTGCGCAAGACGGTGGCTCAGACCACGCCGTGCGCGCGCAGTTCGGCGATGCGTTCATCGCTGTATCCGTATCGCCGTAATATCTCGTCGGTGTGCTGGCCCAGTGAGGGAACCGCGTCCATGCGCGGCGCACCGTGCTGCCAGGAACCCGGCGGCAGGAGCGCGGCGACCGGCCCTGACGGCGTCTGCACGTCGCGCCAGCGCGCGCGCGCCTGCAACTGCGGATGCTCCCAGACCTCGGCCATGGTGTTGACACGGGCGTTGGCGATTCCCGCCTCTTCCAGCCGCTGCGCGACCTGCGCTGCGGTCATCGGGGCAAAGGCCGCAACGATCAGCGCTGCGAGTTCGTTGCGCTGATCGCTGCGCCGGGCGTTGGTCGAAAAACGTTCTTCGCGCGCCAGTTCGGGCTGCATCAGCACCTTGTCACAAAAAATCTTCCACTCGCGCTCGTTCTGCAGTCCGAGCATCACCGTCTTGCCGTCGCCTGCGGCAAAAGGACCGTAGGGGTAAATCGTCGCATGGCTGGCTCCGCTGCGCGGCGGCGGGCTCGCCCCGTCAAAGCTGTAGTAAAGCGGAAAACCCATCCACTCGGTCAGCGACTCAAGCATCGATAGGTCGATGCGCTGGCCCTGCCCGGTTTGCGCGCGGTGCATCAGCGCTGCCAGGATGTTGCTGTAAGCATACATGCCGGCCGCGATATCGGCCATCGACGGCCCGGTCTTGCTCGGGGTGTCGGGCGTACCGGTGACCGAAAGTAAGCCAGCCTCGCTCTGGATCAGCAGGTCGTAGGCCTTCTTATCCCTGTAAGGCCCATCACTTCCATAACCCGATATATCGCACACGATGATGCCCGGCTTGCGGGCCGACAGCGCCTCGTACGACAGGCCCAGCCGCGCGGCAGCGCCAGGCGCGAGGTTTTGCACCAGCACATCGGCCTCTTCCAGGATCAGGCGCATGAGCAGATGCTGCGCCTCCGGCTGCTTGACGTCGAGCGTCAGGCTTTGCTTGGAACGGTTTGTCCATACAAAATGCGAGGACAGGCCGCGCACCCGGTCGTCGTAGCCCCGCGCGAAATCGCCCACGCCGGGCCGCTCAATTTTGATCACCCGCGCACCCATGTCGGCCAGCTGGCGGGTGGCAAAGGGCGCGGCGATCGCGTGCTCAAGCGTGACGACCGTGATGCCTTCGAGGGGTTGCATGCAGCCTCCGTTGTCGGGTCAAGCCAGGGTTGCGGTGGCGTCCATCGTCAGCCATCCCGCGTGGTCGCAGGCCCACAGGTGCACGCTCCTACCGTCGCCGGACGGCTGACCGTGCACCGAAAAAGGATGTATGTCGAAAGTCGGGCGAACCGCCTTGAATTCGAAGCGCTGCACGCGCGCGCTAGGCGCATGCCGGCGCAGCAGATCCATCAGCAGCGTGGCGATCAGCGGTCCGTGCACGACCAGCCCCGGATAGCCCTCGACGCTGCTTGCATACTGGCGGTCGTAATGAATGCGGTGGCCATTGAAGGTCAGCGCCGAATAGCGAAACAGCAGTACATCGTCAGCAACCACGTCGCGCCGCCAGGCGCCATTCGCATGCGCGGCCTGCGGCGCGGGCGTGATGTCATCGGGCGCGGGCGCTGGACGGTAGACGATGTGGTGGTGCTCGGTAAGCGCCACCTCAGGGGCACCGTTGCGACGCAGTTCATGGCGCACCTTGACGAACACCAGGCTGCCGCTACGACCCGACTTTTCCTGGACGCCGACGATGGTCGATGTGCGTGTCAGCGCGTCGCCCACGCACAAGGGTTGGTGGAACTCGAAGTCACTTCCCGCCCACATGCGCCGGGGCAGTGGCACCGGCGGCATAAAACCGCCGCGCTTGGCATGGCCATCCGGGCCAATCTGCGACTGCGCGTGGATCGGCAGGAAGTACAGCCAGTGCCAC